>JAFLDC010000099.1:6039-8209 GCA_017302775.1 Sphingomonadales bacterium | reverse complement strand
CAAAAGCATTGGGCATCAATTCCTTTGTTTACGCTCTAGCCAGGGCAGCGTTAGAGGTAGGTAAATAGAGTTACGAGCGGGATTGCCTGAAGCAGATCGCGGTAAACCGGACGCAGGGTTGAGCTATCGACTACGACAGTATCACCCGGATAGATCGCAGGATCTTCCATTTCCCCTCGGCGGATTGCGATCAGGTCAAACGCGGCGGCCATTGTTTTGCCGCCGCTCTTGCGAAATACCAAAACGCGGCGCGGGTTGGCATCGGTAGTATTGACACCACGCGCCATTGCTATCGCCCCGACTAGCGTGATTTTGCCGGGCAGCGAAAAGATGCCTGGCGCGTTCACACCGCCTTCGACCGTGACATTGTTGCTGATGCTGCTGGTCACTCGCACGGTGATTTGCGGGTTGTTGAGATATTTGACACCGTAGCGGCTTGCAAGTTCCTTGCCGAGTTGTGGCGGGGTCACATCGCGAACGTTCAATGCGCCGATGAGCGGCATGTCCAGGTTGCCCTTCGCGTCGACCTGATAATCGCCGCTGAGCTCGGGCACGCGAAAGACCGTTACTTTCAGTACATCCAGGGGTCCAAGCGGCAAATCGTAAGCGAGATCAGCGGGAACGCTACGATCAGGAGGACCAAAGTCGGCAGGTGCGTAGGGCACTTTGCCTCCGCGGGAGGCGCAAGCACTTATCCCCAACGCAAGAAGTGCGATGATTGCAACGCGGAGAGTCGACCGCACGCTAGAACAATCAGCCATCCGGGAGCCCAAAATCAACCTCCTTCTGCGCATAAAATACCTGTCAAACTGTACATTATCAGCCTCGCGACCGATGGCTTCTAGAACATGCAACATGCGATGCAAGACTCTCTTGCCGGATCATTCATGGTTTCGGCCTACATGGACCCCTGCATCGTGAAGCGCTTGCAAGTACAGTGAGGTGACGCGCTCTTGTGAAAATTCTGCGACGACTCGAGCACGGGCGGCCTGGGCCATGCACTGCCACGCGTTGTCGCTGAGGTTGGCGGCGAGGGTGAGTGCGTGGGCAAGCGCGTTAGCGTTCTTGGGTTCGCACAGAAATCCATTCTCGCCGTGCCTGATAATGTCGCGGCAGCCCGCCACGTCGGTCGTTATTGCAGGGCGACCCATGGCCCCTGCTTCCACCAGAACGCGTGACAAGCCTTCACGATAAGATGGCAGCACAACAAAATCTGCTTCAGCAATATAGGGCCTCACGTCGCTGACCGGACTGAGGTGTTCGAGAACACCTTCGGCCACCCAGCCGCGCACTTCTTGCTCTGGGATGGCGGTACGATTTGGCACGTTGACTGCGCCCATCAAAATGAACCGCGCATCTGGCCAAGCCTGTCGGACCATTCGCGCCGCAGCCACGTATTCGCGAACGCCCTTATCGGAAACAACGCGTGCCAACATCAGAAACTGTCGTCGCCTTGGCCGATCGCTGGACAGCGGAGCCCAGCTTCGCACATCGACCCCGGAACCCGGCAAAACTCTTGATTGCTCGGACCTCACGAGTCTTGCTTCAACAAATTCGGCTTCGTCATCGCGATTCTGGAAGAACACGACCGCAGCCTTCCGGAATGCAGCTCGATAAAGCTGCTTAGCGATCAACGTCAGCAGATTTCGCCGTATGAACGCGGTGCCTAGGCCCGAGACATTGGGAAATGCCGGGATACCGGCGAGTCCAGCTGCCAACGACCCGTAAACATTGGGTTTGATTGTCCAACTTAGCCAGGCGACTGGTTGCAACCGACCGATTATCCTGCGCAGGGCCAGAAAGGTGGTCATATCCCGGCGTGGGTCTAATCCGGCGGAATCGATAGCTACTGGCGTGAATCCGCAACCCATGGCCTTGAGCAGCTTTTCCATGGGCGCATCGGGCGGAGCAACTGCCTCAACCGCGAAGCCATTGGCCAGCAACGCTTCAATCAATCCAGATCTGAAATTGACGAGATTCCACGCCTGATTGGCGCAGACGATAATAGTCGGCTTAGCGGTGAGGGGCGGTGGCATCCGATCCTACAGAGCTTCAATGATCGACTTGTATGGCACCCAGTATTGGGAATGGGTAGCGAACACTAGCCAAACCACCTGGACTGCGACGGCTAGCCCGATCAACAGCAAACGGGACAATAGAAGCATACGTC
>JAFLDC010000099.1:0-6002 GCA_017302775.1 Sphingomonadales bacterium | reverse complement strand
ACAAGATCGCGAAACTCTCCGAATACCGCCATCTGAATAGGGGAGAAAAAGAGCGCCACGCGGTCCACTGCTGTTGAAGACGGAGTCAGGTACAAAGCTGCCAAGGCCAACATGTTAGCTGAAGCGACAAGGATCCAAACCGATCTTACTCGATCGCTTGCGCCAAAATACCGCCACCGCAGCAGCAGTAGAGCCGAAGGCAAGACGTTCATCAGGATACGTGGCACCGCGCCTGACGATTCGTACTCCGCATCGATATATCCAGCCTCATAGGTGCCAGTCGCGGTGCGACGACAGACATCCAGATGAATGCACCGACGATTGCGAAGAATACCGCAGCTATTTTGTATCGCGCTGCCAGGGCATAGCTGAACAATGGAAAGGCGACGATTGACGAAGAATGGAACCCGATCGCCAGAATAAGAAACGCAACCGTTCGGATGGGCCGTGATCGATCGAACGATGCGATTGCCATCAGGATCAGGCCGATAGCCGCTCCCTGTCGGACGTAACCCATCCCAACCACAATCAGCAGGTAGGGTACCGCTATTGTCAGAGCAAGCCAAGGTTCCCGCAGCCGCATGGCAACTTGAACCACCCCGAAAATTAACAAGTAGGCGCACACACCATTTACAAGGTAGATTCCCATCCCGAACTTCGCCGAAATCCAGGCAACAATCGCGAATAGTGGGTCGTAATTTTGCAGCGCGTAGGCTAAGGTGTCAGTGCGGATGTCTTCGTAGATCGTGTTGTAAGTTGCCCAATCGCCACCCACTTCAAACCGCAGACCTGCAAGCAAGACATAACAAATGATAAAAAACAGGTAGGCAATGGATTGGGCCGCGTCGTTCGTCACGCGCGCGCGATTGCTCGGATAGGCAAGCGCCATCGATGCAGGGAAGGCAAGCAGCAACCAATAAAGCAGCATCTAGCGTTGCTCGATTATTCGCGGCTCGGATGAAATGACTGGCCAGACAAGCCGAAAGCGGTTCATTTGCGGGGCCTAGAGCATAACTTTATGCGGTGCAATGGCTTACGCCCATAGATCGCCACAGCGGTATCGGCCCGCCGTATCGAACCAGTCGTTGAAAAGTCAGCGACACTGACTTACCCGCCGGAGTGAGCTGTTGAGGAACGATGATCGATGTGTGGGATTGCCGGATTGCTGCGAGATCGTGGTCAAACTACGGTGGAATTGATCCGGTCAATGACGGCTCGGATCACGCCGCGCGGACCGGATTCATCAGGTGAATGGATCGGGGCAAATTCGCGGCTGGGATTTGGACATCGCCGTCTAGCAATCGTCGATCTTTCACCTGCTGGGCATCAGCCGATGCAATCGGCATGCGGGCGTTATACTATTACGTACAATGGCGAGATCTACAATTTTCCTGCCCTTCGTGCAGAGCTGGAAGCTAGGGGACGTGCACCAGCCTGGCGTGGTCATTCGGATACAGAGGTGCTGCTCGCTCTTATAGCGGCAGACGGCGTCTCGGTCGCCTTGCGCAAGGCGTACGGCATGTTCGCATTCGCGTTGTGGGACGACGCGCGGCAAGAATTGACTTTGGCGCGTGACCGCTTTGGTGAAAAGCCGTTGTATTACGGCTGGACGCCCGCTGGTTTTGCCTTTGCATCAACCTTGGGGCCGATCGAGGCGACACCCGATTTCAACAACCCGATTAATCAAAGCGCACTGGCAGGGTTGCTGAGCCGAGCCTATATCCCGGCTCCGCAATCGATCTATTCTGGTATTGCCAAGCTGCCGCCGGGCTGCCTGCTGACCATTCCGCTCAATGCGGCACGGGGCAGTGTGCCATCTGTCGAACGCTATTTTGACTATGGTGAGCAGGTGTCGGCTGGCGCGGCAAATCAGATTCGGGATAAAGATCAAGCGCTTGAAGAACTTGATGCAGTGCTTGGCGAGGTGATCGCAAGGCAGCTGGTGGCTGACGTACCAATCGGGTGCCTACTATCAGGGGGGATCGATTCCTCATTGGTCACAGCGATTGCTCAGAAGTGTAGCGACAGACCGCTCAAGACATTTACAATTGGTTTTACGGAAGCCGGGTTTGACGAGGCCGTTCATGCCAAACGGGTCGCAGAAGTGCTGGGCACTGATCACACCCAGCTTTACGTGACATCGGTCGACGCTCTGGCGGTGATTCCCATGCTCCCGGCGATATTCGACGAGCCTTTCGCTGATTCGTCGCAAATCCCGACGTACCTTGTTTCAAAGTTAGCGCGGGAACAGGTGACGGTGTCGCTGTCGGGTGATGCCGGGGATGAGTTGTTCGGTGGATACAATCGCCATATTCGCATTCCGAAACTGTGGCGTCGACTTGACCGTTTCCCTCGTAGTTTGCGGCACGCTGTGCTGGGTTTTGGGGGGGCGGTCAGCCCCGCGATGTGGAACCGCCTCGGCTCACTGTTGGGAGCAAACAGCTCGGGTACGTTCGGCTATTCCGTGCAACGCGGACTGAGCGCTATGGCAGAGGCAAGCGATGTCGACGCGCTCCTTGATATGTTCCTTGACGACTGGGCGGGATTGCCATCGCCCATGCTCGACAAATCCGCTCGGGCTCACCCGCTTGCGACCGATCGGCGGCTAGCGCACTTGCCGCTCGAAACCCGCCTGATGCACGCGGATGCGGTCAGCTATCTGCCAGGTGATGTCCTTGCCAAGGTCGATCGTGCCGGGATGGCAGTCAGTCTTGAATCCCGTATTCCCTTTCTTGACCCACAGGTCTCGGCCCTCGCAGCCCGGATTGATCCAGCGCTCAACTTTGCCAATGGGGGTGGCAAAGATATCCTCAAACAGCTCCTCTACCGGCATGTCCCGCGTGAACTCGTGGATCGGCCGAAAGCGGGTTTTGCGATCCCGATTGGGGCATGGCTCAGGGGGGCCTTGCGGGACTGGGCTGAAGATTTGCTGAGTGAAAATGCATTGCGAGATGCGGGCGTATTTGACGTCAGGGTCGTCCGATCACGCTGGACTGGGCATTTGTCGGGTCGGATGGAGGCAACTCAGCCGATCTGGTCGGTCTTGATGTACCAGGCATGGCAACGCGCGCGATAGAAGTCATGCCACAAAGTTGAACCCGCCCAGTAGCCAGCTGAGCCCGCCGATAAGCACCCAAAGCGCAGCAAGCATGCCAGCATGTTCCCAAGTCAGCTGACGATGGCGGAGTGCCACCCACAATCCAGCGATACCGGCCAAGCTGGCGGCCGCGATGTGGGCTAAGACATAGCCGCTACTGCCCAACTGTGGGATCAGCACTGTCCCACCGATCGCCAGGGCTGCAATGTAGACGGCATTAAGCACTGCGTATCGGCGTCTCCGTCCGATTGTGAGCTGATAAGCGACGATCATTGAAAACACCTGGAAGGCAAATTCGCCGACCAGATAGGGACGCAGAAGCTGCGTCGCCTGGGCAAAAGAAGTCGCGTAAAATAGTGTGATTATGAATGGAGCGAGCAAAATCGCCGCGACGCAGCCAGCAAAGGATATTCCCATCCCAAGGCGGATCGATTTGCGCAATTCGCTACGGACCCCTGCTGTGTCGCCTTCCGCCGCCGCGCGAGCATGAAGATGACCCCAGAATCCGGTCATCACAAATGAGAGCAGATAGCTCGACAAGGCGGTTGCTACCTGAAGGTAGCCGTTCGCCGCACTCCCGCTAAGCGTCAGAACCTGACTGCGCAGCCAGGTCTGCACGATGTTGGTCGCCGAGATTGTCCCGACCATCAGGGCGCAGTAGGCGAAGATCGGCCTGAGTTGCGCCCATTGCGGCCGCATTGCCGCCAGCACGCTTCGCGCAACTCGATTTGGTGCGATTTGAACGACGTAGCCGATCAGCAGTGTTAGAGGCGCCACGGGAAGAGCCAAGATCGCCCCCTCGATCCCGAAAGCCCAAGCCGCTCCGCCAATCGCTACCGCGTCCAGCACAGCGGACAAGATGTTCGCGCGAACATAGGTATCGAACCGGTCGATCAGGAACGACATTCCTTCCCAAAAACCACCGGCGATGGCTCCGAACAGGATCGCGAGCAGGATTGGCCAGCGCAATGCTTCGGGTCGAAGTTCGGCGCCAAGGGCGCTCAACAACCATGATCCGCCAATCACCCAAACCAGCGTGATCAGCAGCGCATTGATGGCGAGTACCGCTGCGACGGTTCCGGCCGCCGATCCAGCGGCTCGATAGTCCTCGGCAGCAATATTCGGTCGGCCCAAGTTGATCAATGGAATGGCCAGGCTCATCGATACAAGGGCCGTGCCGGTTACGGCGACCTGCGTTAGCAATGAGAAGTGTCCCACCCCCTCAACGCCAAGCCATAGCGCAATCAGCTTGATTTTCGCGACGCCCATAACCAGTCGCACGGCGCTGAGCGCGCCGCCGCTCAGCATATTTCGCAGCGCCAGCCGCTTCATTCAGCCAGCTCGCGATACCAGCGATCAATATGGCTCCAGTAGGCTTCCGAGGAAAATCCGCTGAGGACCCGTGTACGACCGGCCAAGCCCATCTTCGATGCCCGGGCGGGGTCGCTTGCCAGTCGGTTCATCGCACTGGCCAAGGCTGCCACATCGTTCTGTGGCACGACAAATCCTTCAATGTTGTCAGTCAGCGAACATTCGCTTCCGGGAAAGTCAGAGTAGATCACCGGTTTGCCTGAAAGCTGGGCAAGGACCGCAGTCAATGCGGGGCCGCCTTCGTCATCGCCGGAAGCGGCCTTCACCGATGGCGCGAGTACGGCGTCATGCCAGTGAAGCTGTTCGCGATAGGCCGCATCGAAGCCGCGAGGATCAGCGCTTTGCGAAACCGAGACCTTTTCTGACAGGCCGCGCTCCGCGATCGCATCGCGTAGCCATTCGTCCGGGCCATATCCCCAGCAAGTGAGGCGGGCATCCGGATGGGCGTTCAAATGAAGGGCAAAGGCATCGAGCGCAACCAAATGCCCCTTTTTGGCTACAAACCGTGCAGGGATCAGCCAGTGCGATACCGATGTTCCAGCCAGCCCGATTAGAGGATATCCGGCGAGATCAAGCGGCAAGTTGAGTATTTCGGTCCGCTGCGCAACTGCCCCCAGCGCAATCGCCCGCGCACGGGCCTCTTCGCATAAGATGTGCACTTTTGCAGCGTTAGGAAGCAGGCGCTCATAAGCCTGGCGCAAGCTTGGTTCGTCCAGTCCGGCAGAAATATCGTAGCCATAGAACGAGACGACGGCGGGAATCATGGCCAAACCAGCAATGCCTTCTAGCATTGCAGCGGTGGTCCCAAAGTGGAAATGGATCACGTCGGGCCGGCTTTTGGCGATCTGGTTCTGTACGCTCGTGCGGAAACGACGGCGGTCAAGCGCGCGTCGCAAGCGTTTGAACGCCCGAACGGCGAACCCACTCGAGGCATCTTCAGCAATCGTGCGAACGGCAGTGACGCGGGGCCCGGGTGGGGTGGCACGGTCGAGCAAGTGCATACATAGCAGATCGCTCTCGACGCCATTTACCAGGCACAGCGCGTGGCTGCGGTCAAACAGGCCGGGCGAGTACACATCCCAAAGGTGCAGAATCCGCATTTCGGCGGGTTCAGCGCCGCGCGATCACGATGATCGACTTGGATCGGATAACTGGCAATTCGTCGTCGCGGCCACGTTCGAGAATCAGGATTGCGCGCCACAGCCTGAACCACACTTTGCCCAGCAGAACATAAATCTTCCGCCCGATCGATCCTGGCGCGAACGCTGCCCCGAACAACTCGCTGACAGTCAATCCTTGCGATTCCAGCAAGCGGGTCAGTCCCTTTTCGTTGTAGGCAGTCTGAATGAAAGGGTCTTTGGACTGGGTAAATCGAGCCGATGCCAGCGAGGCATTGTAGACCTCGACTAGCAGCACGCCGTCTTCTGCCAGTTTATCACGAAGCGCCGCGGCGAAGGCGGGTGCCTCCCGCCGGGTCAAGTAATAAATCATCTGCTTGACCACGATCAGGCCATAGTGATCGGGCAGGGTCCGG
>JAFLDC010000098.1 GCA_017302775.1 Sphingomonadales bacterium | reverse complement strand
ATTCCGATGCGTTCGCTATTTGCCGCCATTCCGTTTGCCTTTGGCCTGTTGGCTGCCGCCCCTGCCGCCGCACAGGAGGGTGCCGCCGAGCCCAAGGTCAACATGGTGATCGTCTATGGCGATGACAAATGCCCCGAATCGACCGGCGACGAGATCGTGGTCTGCCCGCGAATGGACGAGGGGGAACGCTATCGCATTCCGCCCACCTTGCGTACTTCGTCGGCACCTTCCAATCAGGCCTGGTCGCAGCGCGTCCGGTCGCTTGAAACGGTTGGCCGCAGCGGTACGATGAGCTGCTCGCCTACCGGGGCTGGGGGCTGGACCGGTTGCACCGGTCAGTTGCTCGCCCAGGCGCGCGGCGAGAAGGAAACCGATCCCGGAGTCCGGGCTGGCCAGTTGATTGCGGAAGAGCGGGCCAAGCGCCTCGCGACGATCGACGCCGAAGCAGCCGACACCCAATCGCGGGTGGAGGAAGTCGAAAAGCAGATGGAAGACCGCCGCAAGGCCGAGGAAGAAGCGGCCGCCAAAGGCCAGTCAGCTCCGCCGCCTCTACCTGAGCCGAAGTGAACCCGGGACTAGCTTAGCGCGATATCCGGCGCGTCTTCCTGCTTCATGCCGACCACGTGATAGCCGGCATCAACATGGTGGGTCTCGCCGGTGACGCCGGAAGACAGGTCTGACAGCAAATACAGCGCGGATCCGCCAACATCCTCGATCGTGACATTGCGGCGCAGCGGCGAATTCAGTTCGTTCCATTTGAGGATATAGCGGAAATCGCCAATTCCGCTGGCGGCCAGGGTCCGGATTGGCCCGGCCGAAATGGCGTTGACCCGGATCCGGTCTGGCCCCAGATCATTAGCCAGATACTTCACACTGGTTTCAAGGGCGGCCTTGGCCACACCCATTACGTTGTAATGCGGCACGACCTTTTCGGCACCATAGTAACTAAGCGTCAGGATCGAACCGCCATCGGGCATCATCGCCGCCGCTCGCTTGGTCACCGCGACCAGCGAATAGGCGGAAATGTTCATGGTCATCAGGAAATTATCGAGGCTGGTATCACAATACCGGCCGCGAAGTTCGTTCTTGTCGGAAAAACCGATCGCGTGGACCACGAAGTCTATCGTGGGCCAGCGGGCCGCCAGTTGAGCGAAGGCGGTGTCAAGCGCCGCCATGTCGGACACGTCGCAGTCGATCAGGAAATCACTGCCCAGGCTGGCGGCAAGCGGACGGACCCGCTTTTCCAGGGCTTCGCCCTGATAGGAAAAGGCCAATTCCGCACCGTGCTTGTGAAGCTGTTGCGCGATTCCCCAGGCTAACGACTTGTCGTTCGCCAGACCCATGATCAGCCCGCGTTTGCCCTGCATCAATCCGCTCATATTGTATTCCCGTCGTTTCCCTACCGTGTGCGGCCCAGCAAATCCTGTTCTTCCGGACTCTCGGTCAGTGCTGCGTTCAATTCCGCGCCCACAACCATTCCTAAGCCGACCAACCAGAAAAAGAAAAGCGCGATCATTACCCCGGCCAGGCTGCCATAGGTGAGGTCATAGGAGAAGAACCGGTGCAGCACGGCCGGCAAGGCTGCGCTGACCGCGGCCCACCAGACTGTGACAAACAACGCGCCGGGCCATTTCAGGTAGCGGCGTTTGCGGTATGCGCTGGGAGTAAGGGTGAGGAAAAGCAGATAGACGGCGGCATAGATTACCATCGCCGGAACCAGCCGAGAGGTTCCCAGCGTTCCGATCCAATCGGCCGCACGCGGGAACCAGGCCTGAATCACTTCCTGCGCGGCTCCGATCGCGACCTGGGCAAGCAGCGCGAACAGCATGGCGATGACGGCAACGATAATGACCCCGGTGGAAATCAGCCGATAACGCCAATAGGCCACGGTTTCATGCGTGCCATAAGCCCGCCGCAGAATATCGCGGATTGTCTCGATCAGGCTGCCGACGGTCCACAAGCCGACCAGCCCGCCGACCCACAGCAGCCACCCGCTGCGCGCAACGATGACGTCCATAGCCACCGGCTCCAGGGCGCTGGCGACAATTGGAGGCAACGCCTGCAGAAAGGCATGGACCGAAGCGGCCCGCTGTTCCTGTTCGCCAATCAGGCTGAACCCGGCGGCCACCGTGATGAAGAACGGAAACAAGGCGAGGATGGCCATGTAGGCCAGGTTGCCGGCGTGGATGAAGCCATCATGATAGGCGCCAGCCCAGACCCGTGCGATTACCCGAAAGAAGCGGGAATTCCAGAACCGTCCCTGCGGCCCGACATGCTCGTCATAGGCGTCGCGCAGCCGCTTGGCTCTTCTGCGGCGAGCTTCGGGCGAAAGATCGGGGACTGTAAGCGGTGGCAGGCCTGCCGCGTCAACCTCACGCTCTTCCATGGCGGCAACCGGGATCAGACGCCGAGTCGGGCGCGTAGGCTGCGGGGATCACGCCAGCCATCCAGTCGGTCGGCCAGTTCTCGCAGCGTCTCGCTGCCGCTGTCGGGCAACTGTACCTCGATCGTCACCAGCTGATCGCCGCGGGTTCCATCTTTGCGAGTGAAGCCCTTGCCCTTCAGTCGCAGGGTCTTGCCAGAACTGGTCCCGGGCGCGACTGTCAGCATCACGGCACCCTCTGGCGTTGGCACTTTCACCTTGGCGCCGCTTACCGCCTCATCCAGGCTGATCGGCAGGTCTAGCCGCAGATTATCCCCATCCCGGCGATAGAAGGGGTGAGGCTGCAGATGAATCGCGACGATGGCGTCGCCGTTGCCACCCGGGCCGGCTTCGCCCTTGCCGGCCAGTCGCATCTGAGTGCCGTCTTCCACTCCGGCAGGGAGCTTGAGGTCGATTGTCTTGCCGTCGGACAAAGTGATCCGCTGCGTGGCCAGCAGTGCCGCATCGGGCAGCGAGACCCCCAACTTGTACTGGATACTGGCGCCCTTCGGCGCCGGGCCACGCCGTGTTCCCCCACCCATTCCGCCGCGTCCGCCAAACAGGCCGTCGAAGATGTCGCCGATATCGATCCCTTCGTTGCCAAAGCCCTCGAAACCGTCCGCGCGAAAGCCGCGCTGGTCACGCCCGCCAAATCCGCCTCCGGGGCCTCCGCCCCCACCATAGCCAAACCCCATGGACGGGTTACCATCGATATCGATCTCGCCGCGGTCGAACCGCGCGCGCTTGTCCTTGTCAGACAGCAGGTCGTAAGCCCTCGTGACCTCGGAAAATCTCTCCGCAGCCTTGGGATTGTCCTTGTTGCGATCGGGATGAAGTTCCTTGGCGAGTTTGCGATAAGCGGATTTTATGTCTTTCTCGCTCGCGCCGCGCGCCACACCAAGGATCGAATAGGGATCAGCCATTTGCGTTAGCTAGGTGCGAACAGCCGCGACGGCAAGGCATTCGCTGGCCTGTTGCGAGACGCTTGCGCTTTCATAGTGACGGGGGGACGGCTATGCGCTGACCCATCATGGATGAAACCCAGACCCTGAATGCGATTCCCGATGCCGCGCCTTTCGCGCTGTTCGACGCCTGGTTTGCCGAGGCGAAGCAGAGCGAACCGAACGATCCCGATGCGGTTGCGGTGGCCTCGGCCACGCCGCAGGGCGCGCCCAGCGTACGCATGGTGCTGCTGAAGGATCATGGGGCCGATCTGCTCGGCCCGGAGGGTGGTTTTGTCTTCTATACCAACAGCCACAGCCGCAAGGGCGGCGAATTGTTGGCCAATCCTCAGGCGGCGATGCTGTTTCACTGGAAATCGCTGCGCCGCCAGATCCGGATTGAAGGAACGGTCGCGCCAGTGCCCGATGCGATGGCGGACGCCTATTTTGCCAGCCGCAGCCGCGATTCGCAACTGGGCGCCCATGCTTCGGACCAGTCCGCACCGCTTGGTTCGCGCTCGGAGTTTCTCGGACGAATCGCCAAGGTCACAGCCCGCCATCTGGTCGGTCCGGTGCCGCGCCCAACGCACTGGACAGGATTTTGCCTGGTGCCCCATGCCTTTGAATTCTGGATGGACCGTCCTTTCCGCCTGCATGAACGCCGCCGGTTTGAGCGCAGCGCTGGCGGCGGCTGGGTCAGCTCGCTGCTTTACCCATGAGCGAGAAGGCGGCTCTCAACCGCAGTGCGGCGATCGCCTCGATCACGGTGGCGCTGCTATTGGTCGGGCTCAAGGTCTGGGCGGTATTCTCGACAGGTTCGACGGCCATGCTCGGCAGCCTGGCCGATACCGCACTGGATTTGATCGCCAGCCTCGCCACGCTGGCCGGGGTCTGGGTCGCTGCCCAGCCTGACGATGAAAATCACCGGTTCGGTCATGGCAAGGCGGAAGCTTTGGCCGCGATGTTCCAAGTCGTGCTGATCTCTATCTCAGCAATCAGCCTGGCATTCCGGGCAATCGAGCAATGGTTTGCCGGTGCGCGGCCACAGGAGGCCGAAGGCGGCATTGCCGTATCGGCGATTGCCATGGTCGCGACCCTGGCTCTGCTGGCCTGGCAGCGCCACGTGATTCGTCAGACCAACAGCCTCGCCATCAGCACCGATCATGTCCATTATCAATCGGACCTGTTGCTGAACCTTGCGGTGATCGCGGCGCTGGCGCTCGATCAATATGCCGGGATTGCCGGGGCTGATCCGTTCTTCGGTCTGGCGATTGCGCTGTGGCTGGGCTGGGGCGCCTGGGGCGCTTCGCAAGCGGCGGTGGATCAGCTGATGGATCACGAATGGCCGGAAGAGCGCAAGGCCGCATTTCTGGCTGCGGTCGCCCGGCATCCCGAGATCAAGGGGCTGCATGATCTGCGAACCCGCACCTCGGGCGACCGTGATTTCGTCCAGTTCCATCTGGCGGTCGATCCGGACATGACGGTCCGGCAAGCCCATGTGGTGATGGACGAGGTAGAGGCTATCTTGCGTAGCGAGTTCCCGGGCCTGGAAATCCTGATCCACCCCGATCCCGAAGGGCATGTCGATGAGAACGACCTGTCCTCGGAAGACTTGCTGGCCCGGCACTAGCAGCCGGCGAGGCCACCGAGCGGCGGTCAGATGTTGCGACCATCCCCGCGCAGAAACGCGGCATAGGTTCTGGCAATGCCATCCCGCAAGGCGGTGCATGGAGCCCATCCCATCGCGTTGAGGCGTGAACTGTCAAGCAGCTTGCGCGGTGTTCCATCAGGGCGGTCCAGATCCAGCACGATCTCGCCATGATACCCCACCACGTCCATCACCAGCCTGGTCAGAGCGAGGATCGATACCTCTTCGCCCGAGCCGACGTTGACGGGCGGGACGTCGGAATAGGTCTTCATCAGGTGAACGCAGGCATCGGCGCAATCGTCAACGAACAGAAACTCACGCAGCGGTGTACCTGTGCCCCAGACCGTAACCGGATCGCCACCCGTCTTGGCTTCATGCACCTTGCGGATCAAAGCGGGCAGGACATGGCTTGCGTGCGGATCGTAGTTATCGCCCGGGCCATAAAGGCCGGTCGGCATGGCGCTGATGAAGTCGCACCCGAACTGCTGGCGGTAGGCCTGGGCCAGCTTGATCCCGGCGATCTGCGCGATCGCATGCCATTGGCTGGTCCGTTCGAGCGGTCCGGTCAGCAGGTCCTCTTCTCGGATCGGCTGGGCCGCATCGCGCGGATAGCTGCACGAGGAGCCCAGGAACAGCAGCTTTTCCACCCCAACCGATTCGGCCCCGGTAAATACGGCCGTTTCGATCAGCAGGTTGTCGCGCAGGAAGTCCACCGGAAGAGCGTCTTTGGCCTGAATGCCGCCGACCCGCGCTGCCGCCAGGAAAACGGCCTGCGGCCGGTTGTTGTGCATCCAGCCCAGCACCGCGCGCTGATCGGTCAGGTCCAGCTCACGCCGATCAGCCACCAGGATCTCACAGTCTTCCTGCGCCAAACGGCGGACGATGGCCGCCCCCACCATTCCGCCATGCCCGGCAACCCATACGCGCTTTCCGGCTAGATCGTACATTGTTCAGCCTCCGGCAACCGGTTGGTCAGCGCATATTGCTGGCAGAGCGGCCAGTACCGTCTGGCTTATACCGGCCTTGTTGCATGAGTCCTGCTTGATGCCAGTGACAAGAGCTGGGTTGTAAGCCACAGGCTTATCCTTTGGGGAACAGGGATATAATCCGTGCCAGGGCCGCTTGCACAGGTCTGCGAACGTTGTCCTGGGTTTTGCCCAGCCGCACCACAACCACGCCGTTGTCTCGGCTGACCACGACGTACTGGCCAAGATGGCCGTTCATCGAAAAGGCGGATGGCGGCGCATCGGGCCATTGGCGAGCGCCGTCCGGCTGCGGCTGATTGAGCCACAGCTGCGCGCCATAGCCTGGGTTGCGTGGGCTTGGCTCCGTCATGAAATCGATCCACTGCGAAGGCACCAGCTGCGCCCCCTTAACTGCGCCGCGATTGCGCAGAAATTCCCCAAACCGGGCCCAGTCGCGGGCTGTACCGTGAATCAGGCTGCCGCCGATCAGGGTGCCAGAAGCATCGAATTCGGGGACCATGCTTTTCATGCCAATCGGTTCGAACAAACGGGTTTTCAGGTAATCACGTACCGCCCGGATGCGCTCAGCCGGATCGTTGCTCGTGGTCAGCGCCCGGGCTGCCAGATCAGCGAGGATCACCGTGGTGGCGCTGGAATATTCCCACTTGCTGCCAGGGTCCGCTTCGAGCGGTTGCGCCTCAGCATAGGCAGCCATGTTATCGCGCCCGTCAAGGAACAGCATCCGGACCTCGTCGCTGCGGTACGGCGGGTCTCCTGCTTCGGTATGGCGCAGCCCTGACCGCATCTGCAACAGCTGTCGCAAGGTGATTTCCCCACGAGGATCGCCGGAGCGCTGCCAGGCCGGGATGGGCACGCTTTCATCCAGCCGCAAGCGGCCGTCAGCAACCAGCTGCCCGATCATCACCGCCGTTACCGATTTGGCCATCGACCAGGATACGAACCGCGTGTTCTCGTGATAGCCAGGGCCATAGCGTTCGGCCACGGTCGTGCCGTTGTGGATGACCAGGACCGCACGTGTTTCTGCGGTTTCACCCCCGTTGAACAGAGTGTCCACCGCGCGGGCCAGCTTTTCGCGGTCAACACCCGGGCGTTCTGTCACCGCTTTCAACGCGGCATCGCTTAATGGTTTGGCTGCAACGCTGTTCCCGTCGCTGCCGCAACCGATCAGGGCTGGCAGTGTAAGCAGCGGCAGGATAAGGGGCAATCGGCGCACCGGCATGATGCGCGCATCCCTCGCCCAAAGGCCCGACAATGGCAACCGCTAAGCAGAACCCAGCGACCAAATCTCCGTGGCGCCGCCGTATGCTGATGCTGGGAATTGCACTTGTGCTGGCTTTGCTGGGGTTTTTCTGGCGACCGTTGAACGGTTATGCGGAGGCTGGTGCGGCCTATGGCGCACGTGTTGCCTGCTCATGTCGTTTCGTTGGTGGACGCAGCCTTGGCGATTGCCGCAAGGATTTTGAGCCGGGAATGGAACTGGTAACCCTGTCGGAAGATGTTCAGGCAAAAAGCGTCACGGCGTCGTTTCCGCTGCTCGCCAGCCATACAGCGACATATCGTGAGGGGCCAGGTTGCCAGCTGGAAGCCTGGCCAGACTGATGGATCAGGCGGGCTCGGTTGCTGCGATCCAGCCACCGCCGATTACCCGTTCACCGGCATAGAGCACGGCGGCCTGCCCCGGCGCGACGCCGTACTCCGGTTGGCTAAAGCGGATGGTCGTGGCTGCACCCTCGCCGAATGGACCATCAAGCGTAATAGCCACTGGCTTTGCCAGCGACCGGACCTTGGCGGTGAGCGGCGCATCGGGCAGCGGACCGATCCGGTTGGTTTCGACGATTCGGGCCGTGCTGACCGCGAGCAACCGCTTTGGTCCCACCAGCACTCGCCGGCCGGGCGCGTCGAGCGCCGTAACGTACAGCGGTTCGGTCAATCCGCCGATTTCCAGCCCGCGCCGCTGACCTACGGTATAGTGGATGATGCCGCGATGCTGGCCTAACACCTCGCCCGTCTCGGCATGAACGATCGCACCTGGCTCCCCGCCTTCAGGCCGAACCGAGCGCACGATGCTGGCATAGTCGCCATTGGGGACGAAGCAGATGTCCTGACTGTCCGGTTTGGCGGCGACCCGCAGGCCCTCGGCCTCGGCAATGGCACGGACCTGCGGCTTGGGCAGGCCGCCCAGCGGAAAGCGCAAGAACGCAAGCTGGGTTTCGGTCGTCCCGTAAAGGAAGTAGGATTGATCCCGTGCCGGATCGAGTGCGCGGTGTAGTTCGGTTCCCCCCGTCCCG
>JAFLDC010000097.1 GCA_017302775.1 Sphingomonadales bacterium | reverse complement strand
CGCCAGCCCTCGCCCAGTCCGCTCATACCGAGGGGATGGAGTGGGATCAGGCGCGGACGGCGCTACGGGCATTGCCACCGGGAGACATGCACCGGGCCGTGGAACGCTGGCGCCTGCTTACCGCCAGCCCCAACTTCACCTTTGGTGAATATGCCGGGTTCCTGCTTGCCTTCCCCGGACTGCCGGAGGAAGCCAAGCTGCGCGGCTATGCCGAGCGATCGCTGGATCGGGAAAGCGTCCCAGCGGCACAGATCGTTGGCTTCTTCGACCGCTTCCCTCCGCTGACCAACGGCGGGCGTGGCCACTATGCCGTGGCGCTGGCAGCGATGGGCCGCCCGGAGGCCAATCAGGTCGCGCTGGAGGCATGGCGCGGCGGGTTGATGAGCGACATGACCGAAGCCGCGCTGTTCGCACGCCTTGGCCCCACGCTGACGCTGGACGATCACGATGCCCGGATGGATGCGTTATTGTGGGCCAACGCCGCCCCGCAGGCCGAGCGGCAGCTGCTCTATGTATCACCGGCCAAGCGCATGACCTTTGCCGCCCGGCTGGGCCTGATCAATGGCCGCGATCCGGCTGCGGCCGGGATCGAAATCGGTCCCGAAGCGCTGGGTGACCCCGGCTATATCTACAATCGCAGCCGCATGCTGCGGGGTGCCGGCCAAAGCAATGCAGCCGCAGCCGTGATAACCAACCGGCCACGCTTTACCCGCCCTCCGCGCGAACCGCGCCGCTGGGTGGGCGAATTGCTGGCCGTGGCCCGCAACGTCGATGCAAACAGCGCAGTAAGGGTGGCGGCATCGGTTGATGACACATTCGCACCCGGCACCGACGTGTCCGCACAAAGCTTTGCGATCCGTGACGATTACACCTCTCTCATGTGGCTGGGCGGCACGAAATCGCTGTGGTCCCTGCGCGATGGCAACCGCGCTGCCCCGCTGTTCTGGCGTTACGGCGCTGCTGCGCGAACCCCGCAGACCCGGTCGAAAGGGTTCTATTGGGCCGGGCGCGCTGCAGCGCAGGGCGGCAATCAGGCTGAGGCCACGCGCTATTTCAACATGGCGGCGCAATACCCCGACCAGTATTATGGATTGCTCGCGCTGGAACGGCTTGGCCAGCCGCTCCCGCCGCTTGATACAGCGCCCACGGTCGTGCCGACCCCAGCGCAGCGTGATGCCTTCAATGCGCGGCCCTTGACCAAGGCCGTCCGGGAAGTCGCGCGGGAGAGCGACTGGCCAACCGCGATACGGTTCTTCAAGGAAATCGCCGAACAGGCCGAAAGTGAAGGCGATCACGTCATGGTTGCGGATCTGGCGCGCGATCTGGGCCGACGCGATCTGGGGGTGATCCTGGGGCAGGCAGCGCATGCCGACGGACATGGAATTTTCCGGAAGACCAGCTTTCCGCTGATACCGATCCCGCAGGGCTCAAACTGGACTTTCGTTCACGCTATTACCCGACAGGAGAGCCAGTTTGCGATGAATGCGATCAGCCACGCCGGGGCACGCGGCCTGATGCAGCTGATGCCGATGACGGCGCGCGAGCAGGCCGGGAAAATGGGGCTGAGCTATGAAGGCCAGGCCCTGACCACGGATGCCGGCTACAACATGTTGCTGGGGGATGGATATTTCCGGCGGATGCTCGATTACTACGGTGGCTCCTATCCGCTGGCCGTGGCGGCTTACAACGCCGGGGCCGGTAACGTAAACAAATGGCTGCGCGCCAACGGCGACCCGCGTACCGGGGCGGTTGATTGGGTGGAATGGGTGGAAAAGATTCCGGTCAGCGAAACCCGCAACTATGTGCAGCGAGTGCTGGAGAATGCCGTGGTTTACGAGGCAATGAATCCCGCCCGGGCCGGTTATCGCGGACCTAATCCGCTCAGCCACTTTCTGGGCAAGCGTTATCCGGGATGAGGCAGGAAGGTCCGCCGATCACGCCGGCCGGTATGGCTGCGTTGCGGGCGCGTTACGACCACTTGCTTGGCACGGAGCGCCCGGCGATCGTGGAGATCGTCAGTTGGGCGGCGGGTAACGGCGACCGCAGCGAGAACGGCGATTACCTCTATGGCCGCAAGCGGATGCGCGAGATCGACCGCGAACTGGCGCATCTGGCGCGGCGGATGAAGGCCTGCCGGGTGATTGATCCAGCCCGTCAGACCGACCAGACCCGCGCGTGGTTTGGCGCAACAGTGACCATCGCTGACGAGGAGGACAATCACCTTACCGTCACGTTGGTCGGGGATGACGAGCAAGATGCGTCGCATCAACTGATCGGGTGGAGCGCACCCATGGCCCGCGCGCTCCGCGGTGCTGCGGTAGGCGATCTGCGCAAGGTCCGCTTGCCGGCGGGCGAGAAGGAATGGGAAGTGCTGGCGATTATCTATCCGGAGCCTGCCTAGTCATGGCAGAGGTGATCAATCTGCGGCAGGCGCGCAAGGCCAAGATGCGCAGCGACAACGCCCGATCGGCCAACGAACAGCGTGCCCGGCACGGTCAGACCAAGGCCGAAAAGCGCAGGCTCGCGCTTGATGCCGCCCGCTTGAGCCAGGCTCTTGACAACGCAAAGCGGGACCCGAGCTGATGCGAACCACTTATGATAACGCCAGCGTCAGACTTTATCACCTTGATGGCGGTATCGACGGCGGCTGCGCCAGCACCCTGCTTTACGGAACTCTGGCAGAAGCCCTTCACGTTGCAGCGCAGCAGCCAGGCGATGTGCAAGAAGGGTTGTTCATCGCCACGGACAACGATGTGGTTGCCTATCTCGACCTGATCGGGGAATAGCGCGTGATGCTGCGCCGTGCCTTGATCCTGATTGCGTTGATTGCGGACCCGGTGCTCGCGCGTGATGCGCTGGGCATGTTCGGCCAGTGGGCAGCCTTTCGCGATCCCGATACGCCGCGCTGTTATGCAATTGCCATGGCTGCACCGTCCACCATGCAGCGGGATTTTCAGCCTTTTGCCAGTGTCGGATGGTGGCCGCGCCAGCAAATCCGGGGACAGGTTCACTTTCGGCTGTCGCGCAAGCTTCAGCCCAACGCTCCGATCAGCCTGGCGATCAGCGGACAGCGTATTGCTCTGGTTGGCGGCGGCGGTGACGCCTGGGCAGCTGACAAACGCGGCGATGCGGCGATCATGGCCGCGATGCGCGGCGCCGGGCAGATGATTATCAACGCCCGCGATGCCAATGGCCGGGGCTTTTCCAATACCTACGATCTGGCAGGAGCGGCCACGGCGATGGACGCCGCTGCCTTGGGCTGCGCGCAGTTGAAGTAGCTTTCTGACAGGTTCGTAGCTATATCGCGCCACCTATGGCCGATACCGCACTCATGCCGATCCCGGGACAATTCGATCCGGTGCCCACCCCGCGCGAAGTAACCCCGCGGGAGGATGGCCGCGTCGACCTTATCGGTCTGCCGCGCGCCCGGATCACGGAACTGTTCGCGCAGGCCGGATTGGATGCAAAAGCGGCGAAGCTGCGGGCCAAGCAGGTGTTCCATTGGCTTTACCACCGCGGGGTGACCGATTTCGAGGCGATGACCGACATCGCCAAGACCATGCGCCCGTGGCTGGCTGAGCGGTTCGTGATCGGGCGCCCCGACATCGTACTGTCGCAGCATTCCAATGATGGAACGCGCAAGTGGCTGCTCAAGACTGCCGACGATCACGAGTTCGAGATGGTGTTTATCCCGGACGAGGCGCGCGGTACGCTGTGCGTTTCCAGCCAGGTCGGCTGCACGCTCAATTGCCGGTTCTGCCACACTGGTACGATGCGGCTGGTGCGTAATCTCACCCCTGGGGAGATTGTTGGCCAGGTCATGCTGGCCCGCGACGCATTGGGCGAATGGCCCCGCGCCGGCCAGGCCGATTTCGCGGCACTGGGGGACGATCTGGTCGATGACGAAGGCGGCTACAGTGCGGATGGCCGGTTGCTGACCAACATCGTGATGATGGGTATGGGCGAGCCGCTTTATAACTTCGACAATGTCCGCGAAGCTCTGAAACTGGTGATGGACGGGGATGGTCTGGCCCTCTCCAAGCGGAGGATCACGCTGTCTACCAGCGGCGTCGTGCCGATGATGGCAAAGTGCGGCGAAGAGATCGGCGTCAATCTAGCGGTTTCGCTTCACGCGGTGTCCAAGGATGTGCGTGACGAAATTGTGCCGATCAACCGTAAATATGGCCTGGAGGAACTGCTGCAGGCCTGCGCCGACTACCCCGGTGCTTCAAATGCCCGGCGGATCACATTTGAATATGTGATGCTCAAGGACAAGAACGACAGTGACGCGGATGCGCGGGAGCTGGTTCGCTTGATCAAGCAATACAAGCTGCCGGCCAAGGTCAACCTGATCCCTTTCAATCCCTGGCCTGGCGCGATCTACGAATGCTCCACGCCGGATCGGATCAAACGTTTTTCCGATATCGTGTTCGAGGGCGGTATCAGTGCCCCGGTTCGCACCCCGCGCGGCCGTGATATCGATGCGGCTTGCGGTCAGTTGAAGACCGCCGCAACCAGAATGAGCCGTGCCGAACTTGACCGGCTTGCCGAGGAAAAGCAGGCCGCGCTCGGCTGACCGCAGCTTTGGCACGGCTCGGCAATCCCTGAAATCTGCGGTTCATTTGGCGCGTTGCACCTTGCTCTGGTGATGTATTGATAGGAGCAAGAATGATGAAAAAGGCTCTCACTGCGACGGTCCTCGCCGTCACTATGTTTGGTGCGGCCGCCCCTGCCCTGGCCGACCCACCGCGCTGGGCCCCAGCCAACGGCTGGCGCGCGAAAAACGGCGATATTCGGTACAAACGGACAGACAACGGCGTGCGGTACTGGCGTGGTAACGACGGCCGCTATTATTGCCGCCGCGGCGATGGCACGGTCGGCCTGCTGGTCGGCGCGGCGCTCGGCGGTCTGCTTGGACGCGCGGTCGACACCCGTGGCGAGCGAGCCACCGGCACCATCCTTGGCGCCGCCGCCGGTGCGCTGCTGGGCAACGAACTGGCCAAAGGGCGCACGCGCTGCCGTTGATGGATGCGATTGAGTACTGTTGACCTGACGGGCCATCCCCCGCAAAGCCCAAGGGGATGGCCCGACCCGCAGTCCTGATCACCGGCGCAGCCAAGCGCATCGGCGCAGTTCTTGCCCGCGCCTTTTCCGCGCATGGTTGGCACGTCGTGATTCATGCCGGCCATTCGCCGGATCTGGCCCGGATATTGGCTTCCACTCTGACATCAGCCGAAGTGGTGGAGGCTGACCTCGTCGATCTTGACGCGGCGCGGGCTATGATCGCCGATATCGCGGGGCGAACCGAGGATTGGCGCTTGCTGATCAACAGCGCCGCGGTATTCAGACCAGATACGGCTGCGGCGATCGACCCGGTTATTTTCGCCGAAGCGATGCGGGTCAATGCGGAGGCACCGACCGTGCTGAGCCAGGCTTTTCTGGCACAGGCCCGCAGCAAGGGCGGCAAGCGGATCATCCAGTTTCTGGATCAAAAGCTGATCAACACCAATCCCGATTTCTTCAGCTACACCATGGCAAAGCACGCCTTTGCCGCCACGGTCAGAATGCTTGCCATGGCGCAGGCCGACCCCTCCGCGCGCATCTATGGTCTGGCGCCGGGTGCCATGCTGCCCAGCTTTGACCAAGTAGCAAGCGGACATGAGACGTCTGGGCGCATGAACCTGTTGCACAGGCTGACCGACCCTGCGGAACTGGCCGACGCTGCGTTGTTCCTGGCAGACGGCTGGCTGGCGAGCGGCGAAACCCTATTTGTTGATTCGGGTCAGCACCTGCTTTCTCAACCGCGCGATGTGCTTTACCTCGCCCGGCAATGATCGAAGCCTTCCTTTCCTCAACCGTAGTCGTCGCTTTGGCCGAAATCGGCGACAAAACCATGCTGTTGGCGGTCGTGCTGGCTGCGCGGCTGCGTGCCCCGTGGGCAATCCTTGCTGGCATTTTCGTAGCCACAATCGCGAATCACGCCCTGGCCGCCATCGTCGGCAGCCAGGTGGCCGGGCTGCTGCAAGCCGACTGGTTTCGCGTCGCGGTGGCGATTGGCTTCATCGCCATGGCTGTGTGGACGCTGGTGCCAGACAAGCTGGACGATGATGAGGACACCATTCGCAGCGCCGGCGGTGCCTTCCTGACCACGCTCGTCAGCTTTTTCCTGGTCGAGATGGGTGACAAAACACAAGTCGCCACGATTGCATTGGCAGCGCACTACCAGTCGGTGCTGCTCGTGGCGGCAGGCACCACCCTGGGCATGATGCTGGCCAATGGTCCGGCTGTATTTCTGGGTGAAGCCATTGAACGCCGGATTTCCATGAAGGTGACCCGCGCATTGGCCGCCATGCTGTTTTTGGTACTGGGCATTTGGCAACTGGCCGAAATCTTGGGGTGGTTGAGCTAATCCGGCTTTGCCCGCAGACGGCTATGGCATAACCTTCGCCCTATGTGGCTACTCGACAAAATGCTCCGCGCGCTGGTCAAGCATGGCCAGTTGTTGGTTATCGATCATGACGGTACGCAGCACCGCTATGGCGATCCGGCAAGCGAGCCGGTAACGATCCGCTTTACGGACAGGAAAGCGGCGATGCACATCGCGAAGGACCCCCGGGTCGGCGCGGGCGAAGCCTATATGGACGGGCGGCTGGTGGTTGAGCCGCCGCACGATATTCGCGATATGATACTTTTGGTGATGGGCAACGCCAACCGCGGCAACGGCGCGGTATCGTCACCCAACCCGATCAAACGCGGGATTGACTGGATCTTTGCCAAAGCGGACCAGATCAACCTTCGCCCCAAGGCCAGCAGCAACGTTACGCACCACTACGATCTGACGCGCCAGTTCTATGAGCTGTTTCTGGATGAAGATCGCCAGTACACGATGGCCTACTTCACCGATCCGGCGAATTCCCTTGAGCGTGCGCAGCTTGACAAGAAGGCGCTGATCGCGGCCAAATTACGGCTCGGACCCGGCATGAGAGTGCTGGACATTGGCTGTGGCTGGGGCGGCTTGGGTCTTTATCTCAACCGGCACTTCGGCGTTGAGGTACTCGGCGTCAGTCTGGCGCCCGACCAGGTTCGCTTCGCCAACGAACGCGCTGAGGCGGCGGGCGTGGCTGACAAGGTCCGGTTCCAGCTGATCGACTATCGCGACGTGACCGGCCCGTTTGACCGGATCACCAGTGTGGGCATGATCGAACACGTCGGCGCACCGCACTTGCCGGAATATTTTGCCAAAACATTCGATCTGCTCGCGGATGACGGGATCATGCTCACGCACACCATCGGGCGCGTGAACGGCCCCGGCACGACCGACAAATGGACCCGAAAGTACATCTTCCCCGGCGGCTACATTCCGTCCATGAGCGAGCTGGTGGCGGCCTGCGAAAAGACCGGGTGGGAGATCGCCGATATCGAAGTGCTACGTTATCACTACGCTCACACGCTGGCGGAATGGTATCGCCGTGCCACTCTGCACGCGGCAGAGATTACCGCGCTATACGACGCACGCCTGTTCCGGATGTGGCAATTCTACCTGGCCGGGGCCGAACAGAGCTTTCGCCACGGCGGCATGGTCAACTTCCACATTCAGACCATCAAGCAGCGCGGCGCAGTGCCGATGACGCGGGATTACATCGGCGCGGCAGCAGCCCGGCTGGCGGCTCTGGAGGAGGCTTCCCCGTGGCATCTGGAGCAGCGGACGGCGACATAGGCACACGGAGCATTGACGGCTACCGAGCGCCGCCCTACGTGTATTAGTGTATCAATACACAAGGACAGAACCGCAATGCGCCGGTATCACTCGCTGGCTTTGGGCATCGCTGCACTTGCCCTCACCGCCAATTCGCCCGGATCGCGCCCGCGCAATGCCTGCCATCTCGCCGCCGGGGATCGCAGCAGCTATCAGGTCAATGTCCCCTTCACCGCCATAGACGGGCGCATTTATGTTGAAGCAACGGTCAACGGCCGCGGCCCCTATATCTTTGCGCTTGATACCGGAGCGAGCGGCGTGGGCCGGGCCGACAGCGCCTTGGTGGCCGCGCTGGATCTGCCATATGGCGAGGAAAGCGCGACATCCGACGGGATAAGAGAAAGCAAGGTCCGCACTGTCCGGATCGAGGCATTGCGACTGGGCGGCCTGAGCCGGAGCAATCTGCAAGTCATCATGCGTGACTATCGCAGCCGGCTGGCGCCGGAAGCCGCCTTTGCCGGGATCCTGGGCCGCGAATTTTTTGCCGATGGCCTGCTGATTATCGATTACGGTCGAAAAACCATCTCCTTCTCGCGCAAG
>JAFLDC010000096.1 GCA_017302775.1 Sphingomonadales bacterium | reverse complement strand
GGCGTCTATCGTTCGCGTTCGGGCATCGGTCTCAATGAACTCGGCGAAATCGACCGGGTCGAAGTGCAGCGCGGCCCGCAGGGCACGCTCGGCGGCCGCAACTCCTCGGCCGGGATGATCGCGATCTATTCCAAGAAGCCGCAGTTCCAGTTCGGCGCTTCGGGTGAAGCGACCTATGGCAACTATGATTTCCTGCGTCTGTCCGGCTCGATCACCGGCCCGATCTCGCAGACCCTGGCAGCCCGGATCGATGGCGTCTACGTGCGCCGCGATGGCTTCCTGACCGATCCGCAGAACAACATCGACGTGAACAACCGCAACCGGTTCTTCGTGCGCGGCCAGCTGCTGTGGGAACCGTCAAGCGACCTTACCGTGCGCCTGATCGGTGACTATACCTGGCGGAGCGAGCGCTGCTGCGGCGCGTCCTATGTCGACAACAGCGTGAACCAGTTCATCGGCGGTCTCAACAGCCCGTCGACGCCGCTGTCGCCGCTGCAGACCAACGGCAACAATATCGTCAACGTGCTGCGCGATCTGGGCCAGCCGCTCGCCGGGTTCACCCCGGGCTATGACCGCACGATCTATGTATCGAACGGGCGCAGCTTTGCCGGCAAGACCAAGGATTATGGTGGTTCGGCTGAAATCAAGTGGAACCTGGGCGGCGCTACGCTGACATCGATCACCGCTTACCGCGAATATCGCTCGGGCCAGGGTTCGGACACCGACTACAGCCGCGTCGACATTCTGCACCGCACCCCTGACGACAACGTCTATCGCCAGTTCCACACCTTCACGCAGGAAGTGCGGCTGCAGGGCGAAGCCTTCGACGGCAAGCTCGACTGGCTGGTCGGCGGGTTCTACGCCGATGAAAAGCTGACCCTGCGCGACAACCTCCGCTTCGGCAGCCAGTACGGCCGCTTTGCAACCTGCCGGGTGATCTCGGGGGGTGGTCTGGCTGGGCTCTATTCGCCGACCAGCCCGCTGTGCGTTGCTCCCGGCGTTGGGCCGGCCACCCTGGCCGGTGCAACTGGTGCTTCGGGCGCAGACATCGTCGCGGCCTTCACCGCGCTGGATGGTATGAACAACGTGGGATCGACCACGGACGAATATCGTCAGCACGGAAAGAACTGGGCGCTGTTCACCCACAACATCTTCCACATCACCGACAAGCTCGATCTGACCCTGGGTGTGCGTTACACCAACGACAAGAAGGACCTGAACGCAACCTTCGGCAACAACAACACCGTCTGCACCACCGTGCAGGGGCTGGTAACCGATGACCTGACCACCACCACTGCCGGCACCGCCACGCAGATCGGTACGGCACGGGCACTGGCCGGCGCGCTGATCGGCCTGGCCTGTCAGGGCAACTCCACCGCCGAACTCAACGGCGTGTCGATCGCTTCCAAGCGCAGCGAAGACAAGTGGACCGGCACGGCGATTCTGTCGTACCGTCCGACCGACGATGTGATGACCTATGCCAGCTACTCGCGCGGGTACAAGGCTGGCGGTTTCAACCTCGATCGCTCCGCGCTCAAGTCGCCGATCCCGACCTACGCATCGGTCGGCGGGGCGCAGGCGCTGGTCGGAAACCTGCAGTTCGCTCCCGAACTGGTCAATGCATACGAACTGGGCGTGAAGATCTCGGGCCGCAAGTTCAGCGGCGGCGTAACCCTGTTCCGGTCGGACTTCAGCAACTTCCAGCTCAACACCTTCAACGGTTCGGTGTTCCTGGTGCAGTCGATCAACGGGTGCTCCAGCAGCCTGGCCGGCGGTGACCGCGATGCCAGCGCGGTGACCGGCGCCTGCCCGTCGGGTGATGTCAGCTGGGGTGTTCGCGCCCAGGGTATCGAATTCGAAGCGGCCTTCACCCCGACGGACAACCTGCGGGTTTCAACCGGGATGACCTATTCGCAGACCAAGTATCGTTCGGACCTGGTGGGCTCCACCACCGGTGCGCCGCTCGATCCTGCCCTGCGCAAGCTGCCGGGCCAGTTCATGTCGAACGCACCCGAAGCGGTCATCACCTATGCCATCGCCTGGACCCCGGATATCGGGTCGAGCGGTCTGTCGGGCCTCGTCTACCTCGATGGTCGTACCACCACCGACTACAACACCGGTTCGGACCTGTTCCCGCAGAAGGCACAGGATGGCTACACCGTGATGAACGCACGCCTCGGTCTGCGCGGTGCTGATGAGAAGTGGTCGCTGGAGTTCTGGGTTCAGAACATCTTCAACGTGGACTATGCCCAGGTGGCGTTCAACTCGCCGTTCCAGGCTGGCACCACGTCGGCGCCCTTCGTCGATCCGAACTATCCGGGTGGCCGTCAGCTGTTCTCGCAGTTCCTGGCTGAACCGCGGACCTTCGGCGTTACCGTGCGCGGCAAGTTCTAAGCCCGGTAGCCTTGAAACAGGATCGGGGCGGCGCCGCTGGCGTCGCCCCTTTTCTTTGGCGATTGAGCGGCGTCCCGCGCCAATGCTAGAGCGGGCCTTGAAAAGGAGATTCCGGGATGGACCGCACCGCAGCGCTGGCCTTGTTGACCCGATATTACGCCGCGTTCAACGCCGGGGATTGGCACGGCATGCTCGATTGCCTGCGCGATGATGTGGTGCATGACATCAACCAGGGCACACGGCAAACAGGCAAGGCAGCATTCGCAACGTTCCTCGCCCATATGGATCGGTGCTACCGGGAGCGACTGGGCGATCTGGTGCTGATGGCCAGCGATGACGGATTGAGCGGCGCGGCAGAATTTGTGGTGCATGGTGAATACCTGACGACCGACGAAGGCCTGCCGCCAGCAAGCGGGCAGACCTATGTGCTTCCCGCCGGCGCTTTCTTCGCGTTTTCAGGGGATCGGATCGCGCGGGTGACGGTCTATTACAACCTGGCGGACTGGACCGCGCAGGTGGCCGGATGAGCCTGCGCGTCGTCCCGCTGGCCGGTGCGGCGTTGGCGGCGGCGATTCCTGATCTGGCCCGGCTGCGGATCGCGGTTTTTGCGGAATTTCCTTACCTTTACGCCGGTTCGCTTGACTATGAGCAGACCTATCTGGCCGCCTTTGCAGCAGCGCGCCATGCGGTGCTGATTGCTGCAATCGATGGCGACAGGATCGTCGGCGGCGCAACCGCCAGTCCGCTCGCCGTCCAGGACCGCGCGGTCCAGCAGCCGTTCGAACGGGCCGGGATCGATCGTGCCGACGTATTTTATTTCGGGGAAAGCGTGTTGCTGCCCGCCTATCGCGGGCGAGGGTTGGGCCACGCCTTTTTCGATCACCGCGAAGCCGCCGCGCGGCAGGCCGGGGCCAAACGTGCCAGCTTTTGTGCGGTCTTGCGCCCGGTGGATCATCCCGCCCGGCCAGCGGACTACCGCCCGCTTGACCGGTTCTGGCAGCGCCGCGGCTATGCCGCCGTGCCGGGCATGACCGGCCAGATGGCATGGCAGGAGCACGGTGAGCACGGTGAAAGCCCCAAGCCCATGCAATTCTGGATGCGGGAGCTATGACCCGGCTGGTGGTCGCCGCGGCGCAATATCCGATCGAACGGCTGGACAGCTGGGGGCACTATGCGGCGAAAGTCAGCCAGTGGATCGCCGAGGCCGCTGCGGGCGGGGCGCGGCTGGCGGTGTTTCCCGAATATGCAGCGATGGAACTGGCGTCGCTCGATCCCGCGACGATGAGCGACCTGAAGGGCTCGCTCGGCACAGTCAGTTCGCTGTTGCCGCAGGTTGATGCGTTGCATGCGGCGTTGGCAAGGCAGCACGCAATGCATATCCTGGCTGGAAGCGCCCCCTGCGCGGTGCCGGGCCGGGGCTACGTCAACCGTTCAAGGCTGTTTGCGCCCACGGGCAAGGTCGGGGTGCAGGACAAGCTGGTGATGACCCGGTTTGAGCGGGAGACGTGGTTCGTCGCATCGGGTGCGCCGCTGCGTCTCTTTCGGACATCGCTTGGAAATATCGGTATAAATATCTGTTATGACAGCGAATTCCCCTTGCTTGCCCGTGCCCAGATCGAAGCCGGAATGGACCTGCTGCTGGTGCCGTCCTGTACCGACAGCCTGCACGGGTACTGGAGGGTAAGGCTGGGCGCGCAGGCACGGGCGCTGGAAGGGCAATGTTACGCGGTGCAGGCGCCAACGGTCGGAACCGCCGAATGGTCGCCCGCCGTGGATGTAAACCGGGGTACGGCAGCAATCTATGGCCCGCCCGATCGCGGCATGCCCGACGATGGAGTGCTGTCGATCGGTGTGGCAGATGCACCGCAGTGGGTTTTTGCGGAATTGGATCTGAACCACATTGCCAGCCTGCGTGCCGACGGCGGTGTCCTCAATCGGCGCCACTGGGTTGAGCAGCCGGGTGCGACGCCGTTGCCAGCGGTGGAGGTGGTGGACTTGCGCTGACGGGCAGGGCAATGTCGCTCGCCATGGTCAAACGTCTGATCCCGCTCGCCCTGCTGGCCCTGTCAACCACCGCCGGGGCGGAAACCCCGCAAGCCGTTGCGCCATCACCGCCGCCGTTGCAGCAGCAGGTTGAAGGGATGCTGCGCACCGCCCCGCAGGGCACCCGGTTCGGGTTGCTGGTGGTTGATGAACAGGGCCGGGTGATCGTCGCGATCAATCCGGATCAGCGCTTCATTCCGGCCTCCAACACCAAGATGTTCACCACGGCTGCCGCCTTTGCGCTGTTGCCGGGGATGGACCAGCCGGATGCATCCGGCGGCGCGCAAGTGCAGCTTAGCGGCGCCAAGGGCAGCCCGGACGTCATCCTGACCGGGCGCGGGGATGCGCGGATGTCCGCTGCACCCGATTGCACGGTCAACTGCCTTGCTGCGCTGGCCGACGCCGTTGCCAGCAAGACCCGCCGCGTGCGCGACGTGGTCGGTGATGACACCCTGTGGGCGGACCAGCGCTGGGTTCCGGGAATGAGCTGGAACAATATCGGCACCGATTCCGGCACAGCCGTCTCGGCGCTGAACCTTGACAACAACGAACTGCGTGTAGCCGTGACGCCGGGCGCGGCGGGGCAGGCCCCGCGCGTCACCGTGTCATCCTATTTCACGCTGAAGAACGAAGCGATCACCGGCCCGACCGGGACCAAAACCACGCTGACGCTGGAACGGCCCGTCAACAGCTCCGTGCTGCGCCTTTACGGTCAGATCGCCATCGATGCCAAGCCGTGGACCGAACAGATCGGGATTGACGATCCGGCGCATTACGCCGCCTGGACGCTCGCGAAGATGCTGGAGCAGCGCGGCGTCAAGATCACCGGCCGGGTAAGAGTTCTGCATCGTCCGGTGCAGGCGTACGACCGGCCACAGACGGCTGGCGCGGTAGTCGGCGGGACCGCACCCGCCGAGACTGCGCCGCTGGCCAGACTGGCTCCGCCGCCGCTGGCCGACGATGTGCGGATTATCAACAAGGATAGCCAGAACCTGCACGCGCAGGCCCTGTTCCGGCGGCTGGGCAGCGCCGGCGGGTCCGGGTCAGAGGAATGGTCGGTCAAGGCACTGGGTACGGTAATGGACCGGGCCGGCGTGCCGCGCGCCGGCTATGACTTCTCGGATGGTTCGGGCATGTCGACCTACAACCGGATCAGCCCGCGCGCAGCGGTGGCTTTGCTGCGCTGGATCGATACCCAGCCGTGGGCCGACGCGTGGTACGCCTCGCTGCCGGTCGCCGGGCAGGATGGGACGCTGAGGCGGCGTTTCCTCGGTACGCCGCTGGCTGGTAACCTTGCCGCCAAAACCGGGACGCTGAATGCCACCAATGCCTTGTCCGGTACGTTCCGAACCCGGTCCGGGCGGCGTTTCACCTTCGCATTCTTTGCCAATGATGTGCCCAATGGCGCATCGGCAATACCGACGATGGAGACGGTTTTGGTCGCGATTGCGGGGGCAAACTGAACAAATCCGTCATGCACTTGTTGCCGCGCTGCAACACAATTGCGGCAATCACCAAAAATCCCGGTTTGGGCCGGGTGCGAACGGATGATGGGGCTGGCGACTTCGCGCGGCTTTGATAGTCTTATCCATCACCGATTTTACGGTTCGAATAGGGGGTATGAATGAATTCTCGCAGCTTTGTGCGCGTTGCTCTGGCATGTGGTGTTTCGCTGGGCGCCTTCGTGACGCCGGCCCTGGCGCAGGAAGCCGATATCACCTCGGCGAACGGCGCGGGCGGTGAAAAGGACAACCTGATCGTCGTCACCGGGTCGCGGATCAAGCAGGATCCGACCAAGAGCGCGCTGCCGCTGGAAATCATCACCAATGTCGATATCGAACGCAACGGGATCGCCAATCCCGAAGCGCTCAACATGTTCCTGACCGCGTCGGGATCGGGCCCGGACAACCTGGCCTCCAACTCCGACGTCGTGACGGGCGCACAGCGCGGCACCAACGGCCTTTCCAGCGCCAACCTGCGCGGGCAGGGCAGTGCTGGTACGCTGGTGCTGCTCAATGGCCGCCGGGTCGCGGCGCATGGCCTGTCGGGCGGCGCGGTTGACGTGAACCAGATCCCCTTTGCCGCGATTGACCGGGTGGAAATCCTCAAGGATGGCGCCTCGGCGATCTATGGCACCGATGCGATTGGCGGGGTAATCAACTACGTCACCAAGAAGAATTTCAACGGCTATTCGGTTTCAGGATCGGCCGACATCACCGAACAGGGCGGCGGCAACATCTATCGCCTGTCGGGCGTGATGGGTTTCGGCGATCTGGACGAAGACGGCATCAACATCATGGGTGCCATCTCCTACAGCTGGAACAAGAAGCTGCGCGGCGATCAGCGCGATTTCGTCAACGGCAACCAGCCCAATCGCGGCCTGTCGATCGATACCCGCGGGACGCCGATCGCGACGCTGTTCAACATCGGCACCAATGCCTTCCAGACACCTACCGGAACCTTGCTGTCAGGCCTGACGCTGACTGCCCCGAACGGCGCCAATGCGGCGGCCGGTGGGATCAACTTCCTTGATCTGCCAGGCGGGGCCGGGTGCCAGACCATGGACGGCGGCATGGCCTATGACGAGCAGCTGTGGAACACGCCCAGCGCTTATTACGCCTGCGCCTGGGATACGGGCCGCGCCGCGGTGCTGCAACAGCCGATCGAAACGCTGACTTACTATACCCGCGCCACCATCAACATGGGCGGCGGGCATCAGCTTGCAGCCGAAGTGACCGGATCGGACGCGGATTCGGCCAAGAGCTTTTCCAATGCGCAGCTTTCGGCCAATACCACCAACCTGCCGTGGGCCTATCCGCTTAACCCGCTGACCGCGACGACCTATAACCAGATCTTCAACTCGCTGCTGGCGGCCTTCCCGGCCAACGCGGCGGCGCTGAATGCCCGTTATGGCCGTCCCCTGTCGGGCCGGTGGCGCTGCACCGCGTGCGGTCCGCGCGAATATCGCACCAACAGCAAGACGCTGCGGGCGATGGTCAGCCTTGAAGGACCGCTGCCGATCGACGGCTGGGACTACAAGATGGGTCTGTCCCACGCTGAAAGTGAAACCAGCTCGGTCCTGGGCACGGGCTATTTCTATCGTGGTACCCTCGCCAATGGCGCACCCGATCCGGCCGCTCCGATTGCGCCGGGCGCAACCACCCCGGGTCTGGTCGGCCTGATCAATTCGGGCATCCTCAACCCGTTCAGCCTGACTCAGTCGGATCAGGCGATGGCTGGTCTTGACGCCATTTCGGCCGAAGGGACCACGCTGTATGGCGGGCGTTACACGGTCAAGGAACTGGACGTATCCTTCGCCGGACCGCTGTTCGATCTGCCGGGCGGAACGGTCCAGATGGCCGTCGGGTTCGATGCGCGCCGCGAAACCTACAACTTCAACGGCTCGACCGCCGCACTGGCTTCGCAGCCGGTGATTTTCCTGGCCGCGTTCGATAACGTCAACGCGCTGACCAAGAAAACCCGCACCGTCGGGGCTGCCTATGTTGAAGTGGACGTGCCGGTCCTTGATATACTGAGCGTAACCGGGGCGGTGCGGATTGACGAATATTCCGGCTTTGGCCGGACAACCAACCCCAAGGTTTCGGCCAAGTTCACGCCGACTGACTGGCTGATGTTCCGCGGTTCATACTCCACCGGTTTCCGCGTCCCCAGCTTCAACCAGATTTTCAACGGCGTTACGTTCAGCCCTTATTCGGGTAGCGATCTGGCCGATCCGGTTGCCTGCCCCGGCGGCGTGCCGACCAGCGCCTTTGGTTCGGGTCTGCCATGCGCGGCATCCCCTCGCCGCCGAACAGCTCGAAGATCAGCCCCAACAGCCGCTGCACCGGCCCGCCCGCATAGGCGGGCAGCCGCGCCAGGCCTGCAGCCTCGCCATAGGCGATGATGTCGGAGCCGTCCTGG
>JAFLDC010000095.1 GCA_017302775.1 Sphingomonadales bacterium | reverse complement strand
GTCGAGCAGGGTCAGGCCCGATGGAAAGAGTTCACGATAAATCACGCGCTCTGACAGGCCGCCTGACACCCGGAACCCAACCCGCTTCGACAGTTCGGTCAAGGCCTGGTCCAGCCGCTTCATATTGCGAGCTTCCGTGTGCTGGGTCCGGTTGCGCACCACCACCCAATCCATTTCGCGCCGTCGGTCCTGGATGGTCGCCATCGCCCGCTTCTTGCGGGCCTCCCAGATCAGCTCGGCATAAAATGACAGCCGCCGCACCTTGAACGTTTCGGCATCAACCTGTCCGATAAGATCGAAATCGACGAAACTGTCGTTGAGCGGCGTAACCAGGGTATCGGCTGCGGTAGCGACATGCCGAGCAAACGGATCGTCCCGACCGGGAGTATCGAACACGATGAAATCAGCGTCGGCTGCCAGATCCGCGATCTGGGCTTCAAGCTCTTCCACAGTGCTACCCGAAAAAACATCGAAACGGGCGCTGGGCAGAGCGATCCCTCTTCGCCGTTCGGTTTCGGCCCGGTTTTCCATATAGCGATGCAAGGTCCGCTGGCGGGGATCGAGATCAATTGCCGCTACCCTGGCTCCCTGATAGGCCAGTGCAATCGCGACATGGACAGCCGTGGTCGACTTGCCGGTCCCGCCCTTTTCGTTGGCGAAGACGATGCGATGCGGGATATGGGACAGGGGCACTGGTAAGCGATCTTTCTACTGGTGGTTGCGGTTAACCGGGGTGCGGCGCTAGGGCCGCAGAACATTCCCTATCGCAGAGGCAAGGTGCCGTGCAAACCGTTAGCCAGCTTGATCCACTGCGCATTGCAGTGCGTGCGTTGAAATCCCAGGGTGCATTGGCGCTGGTCCCGACGATGGGGGCGCTGCACGACGGCCATCTAACCCTGGTGCGCGAAGCAAAGCGGCAAGCGGAACATGTGGCGGTCTCGATCTTCGTCAATCCGCGCCAGTTTGGCGCCAATGAAGATCTCGACAAATACCCTCGCCAGCTCGAGGCTGACTCTGCCCTGTTACGCGCCGAAGGCGTCAGCTTGCTGTGGGCACCTACCACCGCCACGATCTATCCGTCAGGCTATGCAACCAGCATTTCGGTCGCGGGCATCAGTGATGGGCTTTGCGGCGCTGCACGGCCGGGCCACTTCGATGGCGTTGCCACCGTGGTGTGCAAGCTGTTTAATCAGGTGCGGCCAGACATCGCGCTGTTTGGCGAGAAGGACTGGCAACAACTGGCCGTCATCCGGCGGATGGCGCGCGACCTTGACCTGATCGAACCCGCGGCGACCCGGATCATCGGCGTGCCCACGGTACGTGAGCCAGACGGCCTGGCGATGTCTTCGCGTAACGCATACCTCTCAGCCGCCGATCGCGCAGCCGCGGCTGCCCTGCCCCGCAGCATGCGCAAGGCGATCGCACAGCTGCATGACGGCGTGCCCCTTCCTGCCGCCGCCGCCGAATTGCGGTCGGATCTCCTGGCGGCCGGGTTTCGCAGTGTCGACTATGCGGAATTTCGCGATGCCGATTCACTGACGCCGTTGACGGTGCTTGATGGCAGCGCAGCGCGCTTGTTTGTAGCGGCGCGAATTGGCGAAACTCGCCTTATTGACAATATGGCGGTTTAGCGCAGCAGCACAGCAGGAGGAGAATTTGAATCCGCCCTAATATTACCGTCGTATTAAGGTACAATTCGTATGTTTCCCAAAGCACTGGATGATTTCAATCCATTCTCAGGGCGTTAGTGCTATTATTGCCTAGCCATCGCAGCAAGTTCTGATAAATTTCCGACGAGATTTTGTTACCGATTCGCCCTGGCATCCTCTCTCGCCCAAGAAAAAACCAAACGGTGTCGCCGATCGATGGATTTCCATTGCAGTCGGAGTTGCACGGTTATGGCCTTCTGGAAGCTGCATGTCCTGGGTGAAACTATTGCCGTGGGCGAACGTGGCCAGGCAATTTCCCTCCCAGCAATCGCTTGGCCAATCATTGGTATCGTCGCTTCCGCACCGCAGCGGCGGATCAAACGGACAGCCCTGGCCGAAGCCTTATGGCCCGATAGCGAGGCCGATGCCGCTCGCCGCTGCCTGGCAACCAGTCTGTGGCGCATCCGGCAGCGCTTCACCGCGCACGGTACCAGCCTACTCTCCACTACAGGCGATGTAATAGCGTTGACGCCGGGTCGCCGCGTGTGGGTTGATGTCGTGGCTTTCGATCGCAAGCTGCACGACTTCGCGCGCGACCCTGCCTGCCTGGAACAGACATCCGCGCGCAATCGGTTGCGCCGTGCGCTATCGCTGTACCGCGGCGATTTTCTCTGCCGTGAGGACCACGAATGGATCGCGATCGAGCGCGAGCGTCTGCGCGCACTGTTTCTCGATTCCGCGCTGGAGCTGGCGCGGGCCAACATCCGCCACGGAGAATGGCGCAGCGCCCTTGATCTTGGCCGTATAATTTGCGGAGTCGAGCCGCTGCGTGAAGATGCGCAACGCCTGCTGCTGGAAGCGATGGTCGCCTGCGGCAACCGCGCCCAGGCCGTCCAGCACTACAAGGATTTTGAGCTGTTGCTGGACTCCGAACTGGGAGTCAGGCCCATGCAGGAGACGCGCCAGCTGATTGATCGGCTTGCCGGTAAGCCTCGCGATCCATTACCAGCATCCTTGAATGCGCCAGCGCCCACAGCGCGCGATCGCGAAATACTGTTGCTGGCCCGTCGGCAAATTCAGGCAACGCTGAACCTGATCGACACAGCGCTGGCCTGAACAGGCCCTCCATCTCTTTCTCATGATATTCCCGCAGATCTAGACGGCTCGATCGGCCGTGCCTGCAAAATTATTCAATGCATTTCATCGTGTTAGCTCGGCGTAATCGATCTGTGATGGGACGGTTACGCAGCCGTGACAGCCGTGCCGCACACCAAGGCGAATCGCCAATCCAGGCAAAGTCACGCGGCGGAGGAGACAATTGGATGACCCCGTTCCCATCAGGCCAACATCCGATCAAAGCCAGCGCGCGATCACCCTGGTCGTACGGTGCTGGCACGAGCGGGGCGATGCCGGGGCATTCCGCATCCGCGGCTCTGTACGTGATCTCACGAGGGGGCGCGCTGTTCATTTCGAGGGGCTGCCGGCTCTCGCCGAACTGCTTCGGTCGATCATCGAGCGCTAGCCCTATTCGCCTGAGCCAGGTCGCCGCGTGGCCGTCGTTCGATCAAATGGTGGAGAAATTCGATGTCTGACCTTGCCCTGCTTCGTTCCAGCCTTGCCCCTCAGTATGCCGGACTTCCAGCCGAACAAATCGAAACGCTGGTCCAGTCGATTTACGGCCCGGGCACCAGCGCGGAAGATGTCGAAGGGCTGTTCGATGACATCGGCCGAGGATTGCAAGGCGCGGCCCGCGGCGTGGGACAGTTCGCCCAGCGTGCAGCGCCGATGGTGGTACAAGCCTTGCCGAACGCCGCCGCTGGTGCGGCCGGCGGCGCAGCATTCGGGCCGTGGGGTGCCGTGATCGGGGCTGGAGCCGGCCTCGCCAGCGGCCTGTTGCAACAGTCATCAAACCGGACTGCGCGCGGGGTGGGTCAGGCGATCCACGGCGCCGGCAGTCTGGTCTCAACCGTACGAGGTGGCGGGGCAGGCGGCGCAATTGGCTCGCTGGCCTCGATCGCCGGTGGCGGATTGGGCGGTAGCGCTGCGGGGCAGGCCGCGCTGGGCGGATTGCAGGCAGCCCGCGGGGGCAGCCAGGGCGGCGCCGCCAGCATGTTGACTGGCCTTCTGGCCCGCCCCGAACTGCTGCAATCGCTGCTGGGCTCGCTGTTGGGATCGGTCGGGCGGCAAAGCGTCAATGTCGGGGGACAACAGGTGCCGGTCAGCCAGATGCTGTCCGCGCTCAGCAATGTCGCCGGCCGCGCTGCGCACGAAGCGGCGGAGGCCGAAGGTTCAGCCGAACTGACCCCCGAATATGCCCTGATTGGCGCAGAAGCCTTTGGTACCGATCCAGAAGACGCGGAAGGTCGCACCGATACCCTGTTGACTTTACTGGCGCTAACCCCGTCACTTTGGGCCCCGCCACGGCCGCCGATATCGGTCCATGTCAACCCTGGCGATCCCTACTTCCCGGCTGGCGAAGCCGGTTGGGACGAAGCCACTGAGACCGAATGGTCAGGCGAAGACTGGCCAGGCGAGGACTGGTCCGGTGAGGATCTGATCAGCGAGGATCTGAGCGGAGAGGACTTCGGCAGCGAAATCTGGGCCTCGGAAGATTGGCTGGAATACGCCGATGATTGAGGCCACCAAACTTGCCGCCGCAACAGGCGCGCCAGATCCGACGGCGTTGCTGCAGGATCTCGCCGCAGGCGACCCACGCATGGCGATGCTGATGCAGCTGATGCAGGCGCAACATGGAGAGCCGTGCAACGACCCCGGGTCACCCGACGATCGCGACGAGCTCATCGCCGAACTGAGCGAGCGGCTTGATGCATCGGAGATCCGCCTGACCAAAATGACCCGGATCGCCCGCCAGCTTCACGATGCAGGCCGCGCCGCAGCGCAGCGGCTCAGCCGCCTTGCCGCGGCGCTGGGTGCCTGCGGGCTGTGTTGGGGTGACGACCCGGCCTGCCTCGGCTGTCGGGGCCGCGGCAAACCCGGAATGATCCGTCCTGACATGGAAATGCGCGCCGAGCTGTTCGGATCGCACTCACCGGTGCGCGATGCTGCCCAGCACCGCCACTAACCAACCCCTCTGGTAAAGCAGGAGAAAGACAATGTTCAATTCCGCGTTCGAGGCCGATTTCGAAGGCCTGGTCGAAAGTGATTTCGAAAACGACGAGTCCGACTTTGGCGAAGCGGTGCGGCGGCGGCGTCCCTTGTTCAACGCGCCGCGCCCCGGTTTGCGCCTGCCGCGTCATGGAAACCCGACCGTTTCCGCACCGCGCGGCGGTGTTGCCACCAAGGCTGAACTCGATGCAACCGCGAAGCGGCTGGACGACCGCATCGCAACCAGCTCCGCGGCGATAAAGGCGCTGGACGGTCGCACTGCTGCGACTGAACGCGAACTGTCGGGTACGGGCGCTGCGCTGCGCAAGGAGATCGCCATTCGCAAGAAGGAAACCGTCGGCCTCAAAAAGGAAATCGACGAATCGCGCCAGATCGCGATGCTCATGCCGCTACTGGGCGGCGGAACTGATCCGGTCTCCAAGATGCTGCCATTCCTGCTCTACAGCGGCATGGGCAGCAGCTCCAGCGGGCTTGGCGGGTCCAGCGAAAGCGGCGGCGGCAACAACATGATGATGCTCATGATGATGATGATCGCAATGCAGCCGCCCGCCGCCCAGGGATGATCACAGCGCAGAAGGAGGCAAGCCATGGCTAGCCAAAATATCCAGAGCCTGGCTCTATTCAGGGCGGCCGGTCGGGATGCCGGTTTCCCCCCCGATCGGTTCGGCCAACTCAGCCTGGTGTCATACATGATCGGCAATCCGATGATGGCGCTGGTCCTGGCCCGATCAGGCCGGGCCGCCACCACCCCGTCTGCTCCCGGAAAGGACTTGGTTGCTGCAGCGGCAAAGGCCGTTAAGTCGGCCGAAGCCGCAGCCGGATCGAGCAAGAATGCCGAACTCGCAGCCAAGGGCGCAGCCGGCGCCGAGGCGAGGGCGAGGGAAGCCGCCGAACTGGCGGTCAAGGCTGCAGAAGAGGCGAAGGCCGCCGCCCGGTCCGGCAACGGCGGCACCAAAGCAAGCTAGATGGCAAGCGGGGAGGTCTGATCCGATGGACCCCGCTCTGCTGGAGCTGATCGCCGCAGGCAGGCCGGACGATGATGTTGCTGTCATCGTCCGGCTGCATCCTGGCCAGGATCCGCCGCCCGGCCTGCGATTGGTGGCCCGGTTTGGTGAGATCGCAACAGGCCGCGCCCGCCGCCGGATGCTCGCTGCGATCCATGCCGCCCCCGCTGTCGCCAGCCTCAAGGCTCCGCGTACCTATGCCGGAGAAGATGCCCACCCCTTTGCCGGACGTAGTCCTCCTGATGAGCCGGGTCTGAGCGAGGCAGATCCGGCACTACTGGACAGTGACCAACGCCGTCCGGACGACTTGGCGGAAACCGGGCGCGGCACCGTTGTGGCCGTGATCGACTGGGGGCTGGACTTTGCGCATCCCGACTTTCGCGACGCGCAAGGCCATAGCCGGTTGCTGGCGCTGTGGGACCAGCGCGCTGCCGATCGCCCTGCGCCCTATGGATATGGCCGGATTCACACCCGTTCCGCGATAAATCAGGCACTGCGCGAAGCAGATCCATTCGCCGCCCTGGGCTATGCCCCATCGACCTCAGGCGCGCCTTCTCATGGCACACACGTGCTGGGGATTGCGGCCGGGAATGGTCAGGCCGGCGGCCCGCTCGGGATCGCACCGGAGGCTGATCTGCTGTTCGTTCATCTCGGGCCGGGTGCGGGCGACCTTGGCAACTCGATCGATCTGCTTGAAGCGATCGACTTTGCGGTTCGCACCGCCGGGAGCAGGCCACTGGTCATCAACATGAGCCTTGGCCGCCACGCCGGACCACACGATGGCACGCTGCTGATCGAACGCGCGATCGACTGGTTGATCGTCAACCGGCCCGGCACCGCCGTGGTCCAAAGTACCGGCAACTACTATGCCCGCAACGTTCATATGGCGGGGCGCCTGCGTGAAGCGCGGACGGCGCGTCTGCCGTTCTCGCTGCCGCGTGCTGATCGCACCGAAGCCACTGTCGAACTGTGGTATCCACGCGCCGATCGGTTCGTGGCCCGTGCGATCGCACCGGGCGGCGCAATCGTCACCGCGGAACCCGGCCGCAATGCTGCCGTAACGGATCACGCCGGACGCGAGGTTGCAAGGCTCTATCACCGCATCGCCGATCCCAACAACGGCGACAACCTTATCGCACTGGTGCTGCGGCCCATGGCACCAGCAGGGGCCGGGCGGATCGAGATCGACGGCACCGATGTGGTTGACGGGCGTTGGCATGCCTGGATCGAGCGCAATGCTGCCTGCCCGAAATGCCAGGCTGTATTCAGTCCGCGGCGCGCCTCGCGCCAGACCACCACCGGTTCGATCTGCAATGCGCTGCGCACAATCGCCGTGGGCGCGTTCGATGGGCATGATCCAGCCCTGCCGTTGGCACGCTTTTCCAGCGTCGGGCCAACCCGCGACGGCCGGCAGAAGCCGCTGCTGACGGCCCCAGGCGTGCGCGTGCTCTCCGTGCGATCACGCCGGTCCGCTTCTGAACCGCCGGGCTACGTACGGATGAGTGGCACCTCGATGGCAGCGCCACATGTGGCGGGTACGGTGGCGCTGATGCTCCAAGCAGCAGGTATCCAGCCGATTGCGATCTTGCGGCAGGCGCTGTTTGCCAGCCTTGATCCGCCTCCCGGATCGTCCGCCGATCGTTCCGACCGGTGGGGCTACGGCATCCTGAACATTGCTGCCGCCGTGGCCGCGGCACGTGCCCTGAAATCCGGCCAATTGCCCCGCCCTGCGCCAATCGAACGCACCGAAGCCACCTGCACAAGCTGTCCGTCACAGGAGATCGAAGCCATGTCTCACGAATCATCGGGGTCCGACGAAACCGACCCGCCCGGCACAGCATCCCTGCCTGCCATGCTGGCTCAGCCCCCCATATCCGACGACGAGCGGCGCTGGACCAAGGGTCGCAACCAACGCCTGCTTACTCCGGAAGAGCGTATTCTCGCCCAGTTCAGCGACGATCAACTGCGCGACATGCTCGGGCTGCCGATTGCGCCGCCCATTGCGGTCGCCATGCGTGAAGCCGCGGAGGCCGACCTGCCTGACCCGGCAGCCCCTCTTGCCCCCCCGCCTTCGGTCGATCCGGCTGCCCTTGATCCGGCACCTCCGGCGCCGCAACCGGTCGCCCCAGCGGATCCGTTTTTTTCCGAACCTGATCCGCCGGTCGCAATGCCGACTGACCCGGAACTGCCCGGCACCGCGGCATCACCGCCCGCCCCAATCGGGACGCGACCAGTTACGGCACAGGATCCGCAGGCCTTGGTGAATGTGGCCGTCAATCCGCTGCAACCGCAAACCCAGATCGTCGGCTTTCCCGGGGCAAGACTGGCCGTGCCGTTGATTGCGGGAGACCTCATCCTACGCGGACGCAGACAGCTCCATCGCCCGGCCCGGATCGTCGCCCGGCCGGGTGTGCGGCCACGGCGCGCTTTGCGCGGCAACCGTGGCAAGATGTACGAAGCTGGCTTTTATGCCGAAACCATTGGGGATGACGGCTGGATGCGGATCGCCGGGCCTGATGGCCTGCTATTGCCGGACGTTACGATAGTTCGCTCCCACGAAGTAGCCGAGGGGCCAGCAGAATTGGTGCCGGTGCCACGCCCGACCATCCGGCGCGGATCAACCGG
>JAFLDC010000094.1 GCA_017302775.1 Sphingomonadales bacterium | reverse complement strand
GACCGTGGCGCTCGGCCAGTTCTTCCAGCGAGCGAACCTTACCCTCGGCCGCTTCGTGCTCAGCCTTGCGGGTCGCCAGCATCTGCGTCGCGCTGCGGGCGATGTCCAGCGAAGCAACCAAGCCCTTTCGGGTCTGCGCATCGGTATCGTCGGCGATGTCGCGCAGCAGGACCTTTAATTTCGCCCGCTCGCCTTCGAGGTCGGAGAACGCCTGCTCCAAGCCGGCCAAGCGAGCTGCAGCTTCGTTGGCCGCTTTCTCCGCCTGCTCAAGGCGAATGCGAGCGTCGTTTTGTGGTCCCCGCTTTTGCCCAGTCCGCGTCCAATAGCGATCGAACTGTTCGTCTACGCCAGTGCGCACGCGCTGGTAAGCAGGGCCACCCATGATCGAGCCGACCTCACCCTCTAGCGTAGTGCGGATGCTGTCGCGGACTAGGTGCCCAGGCGACGTCACGGCCAGAGCTTCAGTCTGCGCGACCCACAACAAGCCCAGGGCGCCGTAGTTCGCGGTGTCGCCAGCGCCACGCGCATCCTTTACCGATCCGAGCAGGGCGTGCAGCCGTGTCTCCGCCTCGTCGCCCTGCGCCCGCCCCTGGGGCCCTTCAACCTCGACCATGGGGCTTTTGAGGAAGCGCTTTGTCACCTTCCAAGTTGCACCGGCCACCTCAAACTCAGCCTCGATCAACGGACCGACCGCATCGCCGTGCGGAGCATAGGAGTGGGCCAGTTGGCTTTTCGTCGAATGCTTCATGAAGAACGCCGCACGCAGCGCTTCCAACAGGGTCGACTTCCCGGTTTCATTCGGCTCGATCAGGATGTTCAGGCCATCAGTCAACCCATCGATGGCAACTGGCTTGCGGAACTTACGGAAGTTGTCGATAGCGATCCGTCGAAGCAACAGGCTCATGCGCCCTCTCCTCGACTGTATTCGACGAACAACCGCTCTAGCGCGCGGCGGGCCAAGAGCGCATCGGGCCCGCCTGCCTCGATCCGCGCATTAAGCTTGTTCGCTGCCACACCGAGGACGCCCTCCACTGTCAGAGTGTCGAGATCCTCTTGGGTTGGCCGGCCGACCAAGTCAGAAGCACGCACGTCCAAGTAGCGCAATCGGTGCGCGATCTCGTTCTCCAGCTTGCTGAGGATCGCCGAACGATCGCCCAGGTTTGTGATACCGCTCAGGGAAAGCTCCAAGAGCACGGCCGATGGTTCAAGCGAGCCGAGCAGCGCATCGCACTGGGCATCGAAGTCAGCCAGGTCGCTCACGGTCCATTCGCGTGTGAGCCAACGAAAGCGGCCGGTCTGAACCGGGCTTACTATCGGGTCGCGCCCGGGCTCCAGATCGACCACCAACGCATGCCCCGGGTCATCGCGCTTGAAGCGCTCGGTCTCCGGGGTGCCCGAATACCAAGTCCGGGCGTCGATCTTCAGCACACCGTGCCAGTCACCCAGCGCCAAGTAATCCAAGTTCGAGCGACGGGCCCGATCGGGCGCAAGTTGGTTGCCCGCCTCTCCTCGGGATCCGAAGTCCCGAATGGATCCATGGGCCAAGCCGATACGCAGGCGGGCGCCTGGCGTGTCCATGGCATCGAAGGCTTCCGTGGGGTCGTCCAGATTGAGCCGATGCGTCAGCGGTGCCGGCAAGAGCCACACGCCCGGCTCTATTTCGTGTGGACGGGCCGCCGAGAGCACAGTGATCCGCTCGCCTGCGCGCCGGCGAACTCGGTCCCAGAGCCCGTCGTTCCGCAAGAAATCGTGGTTGCCCGGGAGCAGCCACCAGCGGCACGGGTGGCGTTCCATGCGGGAAATTGCTTGAACGATGGTGCGATCTTCCGGACCCTCGGTGTCGAAGATGTCGCCGGCGACCAAAACGTGGTCGGCGCCATGCTCGCCAGCGGCCCGGCCGATCGCGTCGATGGCATCAAAGCGAGCTTCGGACAGTGTGGCCCGCACTTCCGGCTGGAAGCGGCCCAAAGCCTTACCGAGTTGCCAGTCCGCTGTGTGGATGAGCTTCATATCGTCCCCTGTCCTTGGCACCTTTGATCATGCTACCCGATCAGCCTAGCAGCGCCGAGGTCCACCAGTCAGCAGTCGATAAACGGCTAGGGCACCGCCGTCGGCGCTCACCCTCATGGCTTACCTCTCCAGCCATCCCAACCAATGAGAGCAAAAGGAGCGCCTATCCCCGCGCGTCGCCTTCACATGATCATCAACGCATAAAGCTCTTTGCTCTTGGTATACGTAATCTACGTAATGTGATTTACTTTGCAAATAATAAAATTCAAGATGCAACAAATTTCTTCGATGTAACACCTGAAATGCATGCAACGTTTTTCTGTTTAAACACTACAGCAAGTTCACGCTTATGCATTGCGCAAATTTAGTAGATCCTCCATTAAAAAAGGACGTTTCGCTTAGGTGACGACGAGAAGTATTTTCTTTGTAATTACGACAATGACAAGGATCGAACCCGACGCTTTTTAGGCATTGAGACGGGGAATTCTGAACTTTTTGCTGCGAGTTGACGGGCTTCCATGTTGCCTTATCAACGCTCTCGTCCACCTCACGAGAAGCGCAATGAACCCATCGATTTCACTGGCCTTGAAAGAATATGCCGAACAACCCGTCGGCTATCTTCGCATCGAGAGCATCCGCGTCGGGCGCGTCGAATACCGCGGCATCACTCTGCAAGGAAGCGAAGCGGTCAGCCACCTTCTGGAACTGATCCAAACGACCTTCGACAAGACGCGTCGTTACCGCGTTCGAAGCGACGGCATGCGTTATCCCGAACCGCTTCCGATGGGGACGCCAGCCCGGAAGTTGTCGGTGGAAATCGCAGACTATCTTGGTGACATGCGTCGTCGGAACCTGAAACCGGGGACGATCGAGAAAGCCGCGCGCACCCTTCACATTCTGCGGATGGCGACAGGCGATGTGCCGGTGTCTAGAATTCTTCACAAGGAAATCTACAAGCTTTGGGACTTGCTCATCTGGTCTCCTCCCAATCTGACCAGCGATCCGGCGCTCGTCGGCCTGCCCGTTGAGCAGTTGATCGCCCTGGGGAAGACGACCTATGTTGCGCCCCCTGCGGTCGCCACGTTGGAGCTACATCGCCGCTTCCTGACGAGCTTCTTCAACCAGTTGGCGAAGGCGCGCGCTATCCCGTTTTCGCCGATGGACGCATTCTCCGAAATGAAGAAGGACCTGATCGAAGATCCAGACAAGCCCGTGCGATTGTTCTATGCGGCTGACCTCAAACGGATCTTCCAACCTGAGCACTTTGTGCCTTGGGCAAGCCAGTCTCCGCATCGGTGGTGGGCGCCTATCCTCGGACTGTATACCGGCGCTCGGGTCAATGAGATCTGCCAACTCAAGGTGGATGACGTCATCCAAGAGAATGGCCGATGGTTCTTGGCGATCCGCAAGACGTCACAAACCCAAAGCCTGAAGGGTAGGTCCGCGGTGCGCCGAATTCCTATCCCGCAGCCGGTGATCGATGCGGGGTTCCTGGACTTCATCGACGACATCAAGGCCTTCGGGCACCCGCGTTTGTTCCCGCATCTCTCAGCTGGAACGAACAGCAGGAGCGGACACAGCAATGCGCGCTACAGCCAAGGCTTCCTCATTCAGTTCGGCCGCTATCTCAAGGACCTTGGCTTCCCCAAAGGCATCCGCTTCCATGCCTTCCGTCACACCCTGGCGACTGCGCTCGACAATTCAGGCGTGCGCGTAGAGGACATCGCTCTTATCACCGGCCACTCCGTCAGCAAGAAGGTGCCAGTGTTGGACGAGCACTACATTCACAAAGCGCCCGAGGCCATCCGCATCCGGCAACTCCATGCCATCGATCAGTACCAGCCAGACCTTGTCTTGCCGCAGTATACGCGTGGTCAGTTCAGAAAAAGGCTGCGTAAGGATGTGAAGACGTATCCGTGACCACCATGATTCTTCAACCCTCGCGCTTCCCGCTTTCTAAATTGCTTCATGAGCGAACGTGTAAGCGCTTCGTGGCATTCATCGGCGATCCCGAAGAATATCTTCAATAGCAGACTACCCTACGTTCATCCGGTAGGAATAACCGCCTTCTGCATAGATCGCTCTATTGCATGTGCGACAGGTCCTTGAGATAGTCTGCTTGGGGTAAAACTCACATAGGGGAAGGGATGATCCGCTTGTGCCTATTTGATCTTGACCAGACATTGGTCGACACAGAAGACATGCAGGTCCTGCGTGAAGCCGGCAAGCATCGAAGCGATGCGGCCTACGCGGGCGAAGTCCGAACTGCGTTCCGAAGCCGCCAGCGCAACATCATCGATGAAGCTCTCCTGATTTCGCTGCAATTGGCTATTCAGGGCTTGAAAATTGGGATCTTTACTCGGTCGCCGAGGCGGTATGTGGATGTCGTGCTGTCCGAGGCCTACGCACTTATCGACTGGGACGTCGTGATTGCATATGAAGACGTAGAACATTACAAGCCCAACGGCGAGGGCATCCATCGCGCCATGAATGCCGTAGGTTTGGGCAACGCCGGCGAGCTGCCGAACATCCTCATGGTGGGCGATGGCGATGTAGATATCCGGGCGGCCTATCACGCCGGTTGTCGCGTCGCATTGTTCAAAAAGGGCTGGCCGCGGAGTTACGACAAGACGCATTGGCGCAGCCTAGGGCTATTGCCGGACTTAGTGCTGGATGACCAGGAAGAGCTTCTGGCCCGTGCCTCGAATCCATTCCCTGGTTTGCCCGATCTGGAACGATTGCTGGATGCCGGCATTCAGGCGCCCGGCCAACCGCGCTTCGATGAGATTGGCAAGTTCTTCCCTAACGATCGAACGCGGCATGTCATGCATGCCGCGGGCCGCTACTTCCCGTTCCACGACAGCTTGAATTATCGACGGGGATGGCATCGCTTGTCCCAGTCTATCCAGGACAACAAGGAGGCACTAGCCTTTCCGCCAGAGTGGATCGAGACACTCCGACGTTTCATTGCGTTTCACTATCGCTTCCTAACTACCATTCCATTCGGAAATGGCACAGAGCTAATCATCACTGCGATACCTGCCAGACCAGAGAGAATCCATCGCCTTGGGCATTTAATTGCGCAGTTGCAGGCCTCCTATGGCGCCGACCCCAGACTCAATCGGTTGCGACTGACATTCGATCCCAATGTATTGGCCTACCGACAAGGCGTGCAATCGCAAAGCCACGATCATCTAACCCATGAACAGCGCTTTGCCAATGTTCGCGACCACCTTTACGTGGTAAATCCGACAGCGGCGCAAGGCAAGAAATTCTTGGTTATCGATGACGTCTCGACCACTGGCGCCACCCTCTTGTATGGCAAGAAATATCTTTCCGAAGCGCATGCTAATTCCGTAGACTGTTTTACCTTGGCCCAGACCATCTCGGATCCCCTGAGGTATCAGTGAGCGAAATTTCCATTGCTACCGGCAAGCTGCTGTCCCTATCGATGCTCAAAGGCATCGGGCCGGCCACACTTCGCAAGATGGCGGGTATGGCCAACTTCGAGACTATATCGCCCGAAAGCTTATCGCATCAGTTTCCAGCCAATTCAACCGTACTGCGCGACAGCCAAGCTTGGATTCGCGCCCTTGAAGAAGCCGAGAAACAAGCCGAGGAAGCGGAGCGATTTAGCGCGCGGATCTTGTCGCCTTTGGATCCGGACTATCCCACGCTGCTTGCAGCAACGAAGGACGATCCATTCTTGCTGTTCGTGCGCGGGACGCTGGCACCTGAGCCGGCCAAGTCAGTTGCAGTGATCGGCACGCGCGAGCCGACCAAGCATGGCGTCCTCATCGCCCAGCGTATTTCGCAGTATCTGGCCGAGCAAGGGTGGAGCGTGGTCAGCGGCCTGGCCAAAGGCTGCGACGCAATTGCGCATCAGGCTGCGCTTGACCATGGGGGGCACACAGTCGCCGTGCTGGCCCATGGTCTGCATACCGTGGCCCCCAAGACCAATGCGCGCTTGGCCGAAGAAATCTTGGACAAAGGCGGCGCTTTGGTCTCTGAATACCGGTTCGGCATTGAGCCGCGACCCGAGCTCTTCGTGAAGCGCGATCGCACTCAGGCCGGCCTCTCCCAAGGCGTGGTCATGGTTCAATCCGACCACAAGGGCGGTAGCCTGCACGCCTCCCGTGCTGCACTTGAATATGGCCGCTGGCTGGCAGTGCCTTACCCGACAGATGTGGATCGCTTCAATGCCGAGCCAAAGGTGCAAGCTAACCTGTCTTTTGCTGATGCCTCAGAAGAAGAACGGACAAACCTGCTACGGTGCCCTGCTACGGCACTAGACCGCGTCATCATCCTGCGAAGTCGCGACGACTACGCCAAGATGACGGCGATCGTGGAGACTCCGAATACGTTGCTTCCATCTACCCAAGGCGGATTACTTTAACGGACCAGGGTGGCGAGTTTTGAAGGTATCAATTGCTTCAAATTGACAAATGCCCCACAGCGCGTCCCCGCTTCATGACATGATCTAGCGTCGTAGCTTGACAAGCACAGTTCTTCTGCTTCTTTGGTGCCAACACTACGGCCGGAGAAGCAGACTATGCGGCTCAACTCACACCTATCACACCTTGACCTAGCGGCAGCAACGCTCTTGGCCTTCCTATACGGTGCATTTGTCGGAATATTCTGGCTATTGGAAGGTATTCGTCCTGACTACCAAGACTTGCGCGGCTATCATGAGCAGCAGCACTGCGACACCGACATAGGCGATGACCTTCACCAGACGATGCCTGGGCGCGTTGGGGATGCCTTTCCATACACAGACCAACAGCACGGCGGGAAGTAGTAGCCACCAAGCAGACATACGCTTTCATCCTGAAGTTAGTTATGCGTCGATTGACGATCTGATGCCTGTAACATCGCGCCAAGGTAGCATCGCGCAAATTTATTTAGAACGCCTTGCACTGCGGATTGATCTTGGGGGTCGATCTCGTCAATTTAGTATCCGCTTCGCAGATCGCGGACACTTGTCCAGCTGATTGGATTAGACCGCCAGGACTGACCAGCTCCCAGGTTATAGACACCGATCCGCGGTCAAAAGCCTTGGCAGTTCGAAACAAGTTACGACTGGTGGTCGTTGCAGAGACAGCACTGCCAACTTTGACATCGAGCATGCAGTAGCCCTCATCAGATAGCCTAACTGCAGCTCGGTCTTCTGCAATTTTTCTCAACAATTCGTCTTTCTTTGCTTCTAAATCGTTCGACTGCTGGATCAACGCAGGGTCATTCTTTGCCCTCGCCGCTTCCATAATCCGATCCAGCTCAGCGATCATGGGTGCAATGTCATTCTTCGCTTTCCGTAGGTCCTCATCGTTTGGATAGGGCACCGCAATTTCCGGCTTAGATGGCAGTGCGAGAAGCTTGCCGACGAATGCACTTCTCGCAGTTTCAGGCGTAATGGTCGCAGAACTCCACACCGTGTCGAGATCGGATCTGAAATAACTCGCCATCTGGGCTAACCATTGGGTGGCGGTCATCACCGTCGCTGGCCATCCAACAAACTTTGCTGAGCCGCGTGATGCTGCGTCAAATTGCATTCTCACGTTTTCCGCAGTTGCATCCGAGCTAGCACTTATTCTGGTGATGCGTGCTCGCGATGCCGAAACCGTTGTCCAGGTGACGGGGGTGATCTTCTTGCACGTGCCCGCAACATTCTTCGTTGCTTCGCTTAAAGCTTGATTTAACGCGTGATATGTCGCCCATTCTGAGATGGCAGACTCGCCTTTCTTGATGGCGATAGATCCATCCAATGGCTTGGGTTTGTCCGGCGTGCCGAACATCGCCTTGTTCTTAGCTTCGTTCGCGGCCGCCTGGGCATCCGCAATGGCTTTCTCTTCATTGAGGCGGTCAATTTCCTTCTGGGCCTCAGGAGAGATCGTCGGCTTCGGATCATCCGCCGCGCGGCAGACCCCTGAGACCAACAGCAAAGTCAAAAAAAAGTTAACGGTGCGCATGTCCTTGCCCCCCATCCGTATGTAGTCACAAGGTAAACCTGGTCGGACCAAACGCGTGAAATGAAAGCGTTTGGCCACCGCCTGTCAATCGATCACTGATCAACCCAGTTGCGCCACCTTTTTAGCACGGCAAGCGACTTCTCGGGCGAGCAACCCAGCAGCAGCTCGCGCGCCAATGACAACGGCTGGTTCGATTCCTATTGGCGGAACCTAACTGGACCACGTTATGATCCGGGCATCACGTCAGGTATCACCTTTAGGCCTAAAGCGGCGCTGCTATCTCTTTGATTTTGTTATGGTAGATCGCACTCATTGGAGGTTCCGCCCACCTCCACCAAACGGAAAGCCCCGGGCTCGCGCCCGGGGCTTTTTCGTCGGCAAGGACATTGGCCGGTGCCCGTCACTTCCGGCGGCGATACGCCGGATCGGCCAGCAGCTCGCGCGA
>JAFLDC010000093.1 GCA_017302775.1 Sphingomonadales bacterium | reverse complement strand
TCAAGCACCCGAGCCGCTCGCGCAAGATGCGCAGTTTTCTGGATCAGTGAAGCAATTGACGGCGGGGCATCGCTTGCGATCCCTGCCGCCAATGCCTATACGGTGCTTGTTCACGTGACTGACGAGGAAGGCGGATCACCGCCGGGGAGCGTGAAACGTAGCTGCCGCTCGTCTGGGCACCTCTACAAACCCTATGGTGTGCCATGCGTATTGCGATCGCATCTGATCACGCTGCAGTAGGCCTCAAGGCGGATCTGCGCGAATATCTGATTGAACTGGGCCATGAAGTCGCTGATCTGGGGCCGGAAAGCGAAGACCGGGTCGACTATCCTGACTATGGATACAAGCTGGCTGCGGTTGTTGCTGACGGAACGGCGCAATTCGGCGTTGCGCTGTGCGGCAGCGGGATTGGCATCTCGATTGCAGTCAACCGCAATCCCGCCTGCCGCTGCGCGCTGGTATCGGAGCCGCTGTCCGCCGCTCTTGCCCGCGAGCACAATGACGCCAACTGCATCGCGATGGGCGCGCGGCTGACCGGGATCGACATGGCCAAGGCCTGTCTCGACGCCTTCCTTGCCACTCCATTCGGCGGAGGCCGGCATGTCGGCCGGGTCGAAAAGCTATCACATCCTTCCTGTTGAGGAGCCGAATACCGTGACCACTACTCTTGACAACGCTGCGGTCCGTTCGGCGGGCTTTTTCACCGCACACCTCGCCGAAGCCGATCCCGAGGTGCACGCCGCGATTCAGGGCGAATTGCAACGTCAGCGCCACAATATCGAACTGATCGCCAGCGAAAACATAACCAGCCTTGCGGTGCTGGAAGCAACCGGCTCTGTCTTCACCAACAAGTATGCAGAAGGCTATCCTGGCAAGCGCTATTACGGTGGCTGCGAATACGCCGATGTCGTCGAGAACCTGGCGATCGAGCGGGCCAAGGCGCTGTTCGGATGCGAATTCGCCAACGTCCAGCCCAATTCCGGCAGCCAGATGAACCAGGCAGTATTCCTGGCCCTGCTTAATCCGGGCGACACCTTCATGGGGCTCGATCTCAATTCGGGCGGACACCTGACGCACGGTTCACCAGTCAACATGAGCGGCAAGTGGTTTAACCCGGTCGCCTATGGCGTGCGTAAGGATGACGAGCTGATCGACATGGACGATGTTGCCCGCGTCGCACGCGCGCACAAGCCCAAGCTGATCATCTGCGGGGGTACTGCTTATTCCCGGCATTGGGACTTCAAGCGATTCCGCGAAATTGCCGATGAAGTGGGCGCCTACCTCCTGGCCGACATTTCGCACTTCTCTGGTCTGGTTGCAGGCGGCGCTCACCCCTCTCCGTTTCCCTATGCCCATGTTGTGACCACAACCACACATAAAAGTCTGCGCGGACCGCGCTCTGGCGTGATTCTCACCAATGACGAGGCGCTGGCCAAGAAACTGAACTCGGCCGTGTTCCCCGGCTTGCAGGGTGGGCCGCTGGTTCACGTGATCGCGGCCAAAGCAGTCGCGTTTGGTGATGCGTTAAAGCCAGAATTCAAGGCTTATGCGTCGCAGATCGTGACCAATGCCAAGGCACTGGCAGCCTCGCTCGGCGAGCAGGGTTTACGGATCGTTTCGGGCGGAACTGACAACCACCTGATGCTGGTTGACCTGACCGCCAAGGATGTGACCGGCAAAGCCGCCGAAAAGGGGCTCGATCGGGCCTGGCTGACCTGCAACAAGAACGGCATCCCCTATGATGCGCGTTCGCCGTTCGTCACCAGTGGCATTCGCCTTGGCACCCCGGCCGGTACTACCCGCGGGTTCGGTGCGGCGGAATTCCGACAGATCGGTCAACTGATTGCCGAAGTTGTCGATGGACTGGCACGCAACGGCGATGAAGGCGATGGGCAGGTGGAACAACGCGTGCGTGATCGCGTTGCCGATCTGTGCAACCAGTTCCCCATCTATCAAGGATTGTAAGAATATGAGCGGTGACATTGTCGAGGACGCCAAGCACGAAATCAGCGGCATGGCCAAGGAAGGGATGCGTCACCCGTCGACCAAGCCGGTACTGACCGGGGCAGCGGTGGGCGCGGTAGCCGGAGCGCTCCTGCCCTTTGTCAGCCTGCCGCTGGGTCTGGTGGCTGGAGCCGGTTTCATGTTTTACAAGCGACTGCGCCCCTGATCGATGCGTTGCCCGTTTTGCGCGCATGAAAACAGCCAGGTCAAGGATTCGCGCCCGACTGAAGATAACACGGCAATCCGCCGTCGCCGTCAGTGCGACGGGTGCGGAGCGCGATTTACCACGTTTGAACGGATACAGCTGCGCGACATTACCGTGGTGAAGTCAGACGGTACACGGGAAGCTTTTGATCGGACCAAGATCGATCAGTCCGTTGCCCTCGCCTGCCGCAAACGCGGCCTTGCGCAAGAACGGCTGGATCAGTTGGTGTCCGGCATTCAGCGCCGGATCGAAACGCTGGGCGAAAGCGAGGTTGCCGCCAAGTCGATCGGCGAAATGGTGATGGAAGGGCTCTACGCTCTCGATACGGTTGCCTATATTCGTTTTGCCTCGGTCTATCGGGATTTCACGGAAGCACGGGATTTTGAAGAATTTGCCAGCACGGTGCATGATGCTGGGAAAGAGTGAGCTCAACCGCCCTGTCATTGTTCTGGTCAGGCCGCAGCTGGGCGAGAATATCGGCAAGGCCGCAAGGGCGATGCTCAATTTCGGGTTGACCGAATTGCGGCTGGTCACCCCGCGTGATGGCTGGCCCAACCCCAGTGCCGGGCCAGCGGCGGCCGGCGCCGACCTCGTGCTGGAGCGGGCCGCAGTTTTTGACAGCCTTGCTGCGGCGGTGGCGGACTGTACGCATGTTTACGCAACAACTGTCCGTAAACGCGGTGTGACCAAACCGGTCCTGACACCGGATCAGGCGGCAAAGGCCGTGCGAACGGCGCCTGGCCGGGCAGCCTATGTGTTCGGACCAGAGCGGTCAGGCCTGGAAACCGAAGACGTCGCGCTGGCCCGGGCGATTGTTACCGTGCCGATCAACCCCGAATTCGGTTCGCTCAACCTCGCCCAGGCGGTGATCCTGATGGCCTACGAATGGTCACGCCAGGCTGATCTGGTGCAGCCGCCGCTGGAGGAGTTGCTGCCACCTGCGCCGCAGGAGGAGCTGGACGGAATGATCGCCCAGCTTGACGCCATGCTTGAGCCGACCGGCTATTTCCTGCCCGAGGATCGGGCGGCGGCCACCCGGATTACGCTACGCAACATGCTCACGAAGCCAGGCTGGAACCATCTGGAAGTGCGGACGATGCGCGGGGTGCTCTCTGCCTTGCGTAAAGGACCGCGCAAGGGTTGACTTTGCGTGCATTCGTGGCCAAAGGCGCGCCTTCGCAATTGAACGGGCACTCCGGTGAAGCCTCGTTCGCGTTCCGTAACTAGCGGAGCGGTGCGGTTCCGGACCAGAAGCGACGGCAATAACGCCGCGTATGCAAATTGAAGGACACGATGCGCCATGTCGAAGCGCCATTCGTCGAAGTATAAAATTGACCGCCGTATGGGCGAAAATATCTGGGGTCGTCCCAAGAGCTCGGTCAACCGCCGCTCGTATGGCCCTGGTCAGCACGGCCAGCGCCGCAAGAGCAAGATCTCTGACTTCGGGATTCAGCTTCGTGCCAAGCAGAAGCTGAAGGGTTACTACGGCGACGTCACTGAAAAGCAGTTCAAGCGCACCTACCAGGAAGCGTCGTCGATGAAGGGTGATACCGGTCAGAACCTGATCGGCCTGCTCGAACAGCGTCTCGACATGGTGGTCTACCGCTGCAAGTTCGCACCGACCATCTTCTCGGCCCGCCAGATCGTTTCGCACGGCCACATCTATGTGAACGGTGTGAAGTGCAATATCGCCAGCCGCCGCGTGCGCCCGGGCGACGTCATCAGCCTGGGCAAGAAGGCCAAGGAAATGGCTCTGGTCGCCGAAGCGCAGAGCCTGCCTGAGCGTGAAGTGCCCGACTACGTCTCGCTGGACGGCACCGACAAGGCCAGCTTCGTTCGCGTCCCGACGCTGGACGAAGTGCCCTATCCGGTGAAAATGGAGCCGAATCTGGTGGTCGAATTCTATTCGCGCTAAGCCGGTCGGCACAGCCAAGATGAAGGGGCGGTCCTGCGGGGCCGCCCTTTTCGTTTGCGCGTTTTAATCGCACGGTTAACATGCTCGCAAGCCGTTCGTCGTACTTTGGGGGAATGATATGCAATTCGATGAGGTTGTCCTCGGCCGCCGCTCAATTCGTGGCTATCTCGACAAGCCTGTACCGCGTCATCTGATTGAAGAAGTGCTCACGCTGGCCATGCGGACGCCATCGTCGATGAATACCCAGCCCTGGCATTTCCACGTCATCACCGGCGAACCGCTGGATCGAATTCGTGCCGGCAATACCGAACGCAATCTGGCAGGGGTTCCCCATAGCCGCGAATTTCGTACCGGCCATGCGTTTGCAGGCGTGCACCGCGAGCGGCAAATCGGCGTCGCCAAGCAGCTGTTCGCCGCGCAGGGAATTGCCCGCGATGACAAGGACGCCCGGCTCGACTGGGTGCTGCGCGGCTTTCGCCAGTTCGATGCCCCGGTCTGCGTGATCGTTGCATACGACCAGGAACTGGCTGACAGCGATGATACCGCGTTCGATTGCGGCGCCGTAACCACCGCGCTCGTCAATGCTGCCTGGTCACGCGGTTTGGGCTGCGTCATCAATAGCCAGGGCATCATGCAAAGTCCGGTGGTTCGCGAGCACGCTGGAATCCCCGACGATCAGGTGATCATGAAGGCTGTGGCCATGGGCTGGCCCGATGATAGTTTTCCTGCCAACGCCGTGGTTTCAGAACGCAGAAGCGTGGCGGAAGCAGCGCGGTTCGTAGGGTTCGACTAGCCGAGGTAATCCCGGCGAAACTCTGCCGCGAAACTGGCGAACCGGCCCGCAGCGATGGCATCGCGCATCGCCGCCATCAGTTGCTGGTAGAACGTCAGGTTATGTTCGGTCAGCAGCATCGCCCCAAGGATTTCGCCGCTCTTGTGCAGATGATGCAGATAGGCGCGGCTGTAATGCGTACAGCATTCGCCCGGGCAACGGGCATCAAGCGGATCTGTGTCTTCCGCGTGGCGGGCGTTGCGCAAGTTGACCGGACCGTTCCAGGTGAAGCCCTGCCCGTTGCGCCCCGACCGGCTGGGCAGCACGCAATCGAACATATCGACCCCGCGTTCGACGGCGCCGACCAGATCGTCAGGCTTGCCCACGCCCATCAGATAGCGCGGCCGATCGGGCGGCAACATGTCGGGCGCAAAGTCCAGCGTCGCGAACATCGCCTGCTGCCCTTCGCCTACGGCCAGCCCGCCGATCGCATAGCCGTCAAAGCCGATCTCCCGCAGCTTATCAGCGCTTTCAAGGCGCAGATCGACATCCAGCGCGCCTTGCTGGATGCCGAACAAGGCCGAGCGTTCAGCGTGTTCGGTGCCGCTGTCAAACCCCGCCCGGCTGCGCGCAGCCCAGCGCATCGACATTTGCATCGACTTTTCGATCACTTCACGCGGGGCATCGGCGCGCGGGCACTCATCAAAAGCCATGACGATATCCGATCCGAGCAGCCGCTGGATTTCCATCGACCGTTCGGGCGTGAGCAAGTGCTTGCTGCCATCGAGGTGGCTCTTGAAAGTCACCCCCTCTTCGGTGATCTTGCGCAAGTCTGACAGGCTCATCACCTGATATCCGCCGCTGTCGGTCAGAATCGGACGATCCCAGTTCATGAACCGATGCAAGCCGCCCAGGCGCGCAACCCGCTCTGCCCCGGGACGGAGCATCAGGTGATAGGTATTGCCGAGCAGGATATCCGCGCCGGTTTGCCGTACCGCTTGCGGCTTCATCGCCTTTACCGTCGCGGCGGTGCCTACAGGCATGAAGGCAGGGGTGCGGATGTCCCCCCGACGCATCCTGATCAGGCCGGTGCGGGCCTTTCCATCGGTGGCGGAGACGGTGAATTCAAAACGCGGCTTCATCCGCGCTCCGCTAGAGGAAACGATTCCGTTCGACCAGCCCTACCAGCCCCTCACGCAGATCATGCCATGCTGCCCGGTCGGTTTCATCGCCAACCGCGGCAGGCTCCACCACGTCAAGAAACGCCTCGATGAACCCCCGATACCAATCAGGCGGAACATCCAGCGCGATGCGGTGATGCGGAACCGAGCTGTCAAAGGCAATGCGCGCTTCGGCCGGGCGTTCAAACCAGGTCATCACGTAGTAAAGCGTGTTGCCGACCATTTCCGCTTCAAGACTGGCCGGGTTCATCGGCATGTGATGCGCAAAACTGGCCCGTGCATCAGGAAAACGGGCGTAGAACTCAGCGATGACCGGGGCCGTGACATCGCCGATACGATCCGCGGCGCGCTCCAGTCCTGCTTCAATAACCGCCAGGCGTTCATCACTCATGGCCTCCCCCCCTTCGCAGCGATCTTCCGCCGCGAAGAAGGGCAAGTCCTTGTCCCGAGTCAAGCCGGCTGCGCCTATCCTGCGTCAGGCAACCAATTGCCATGAAAGCCAGGAGGAATTCGGTGCGGGATATGCACTCGGGCAATGGGATCACGCGCTATGTCCGATGCGTCCAGGATCACGAGGTCAGTCGTCTCGCGCGCCGTATCAATGACATAGCCCATCAACCAGCCGTCACCTTCTGTTGCATCGGCGCTGCGCGGCACGAACACGAATTCCCCTGCAACCTTGCCGGGGCCGAAATCGTGCACCTGCCGCTCCCCTGTCTCCAGATCATAGCGATAGATCGGGGCCTCGCCCAGGAATGCGCTGTCCGTTCCCGGCAGCCCCAGGGACCATGCATAACGATATGGCTGCCCAAAGTAGCGTTCGTCCGGACGGTGGAATTCCTGCGGGGCAGTGTCGAGCGTGGTGCGGTCAACCTTGCCGCCTACCGGATTTATCAACCAGCGTTCCATCCCCAACGGCTTGCCATTCGGTCCGTCAGGGCCACCGGCGAACATCGTTTCATGCACCGAACTGTCGCAAACGATCATGCCGTCGTCCCGTTCATAGGCATTGGCGACATGAAAGACATAGCAGGGGTCGACTTCGCACCAGACGATCTGATCGGCGCTGCCATTACGCGGCAACAACCCTACGCGTGCAACGTGATCCGGGTTCCAGGAATAGGGGAACTGTTGTCCCGCTAGCAGCGCTTTCATCGAGAAGGTCACCGGCAAATCGAACACCAGCACGTAGTTGCGGGTGATGGCGCATTCATGGATCGAAGGGCCGTCCTGTACCGGAACAGGTTCCTGACGCACCACCTTGCCGTCCTTCGAAACAACCACGTGCCACACCGTGTCCTGTGTCATGCCGTCATAGACCACCGCGTGAAGTTCCCCGGTCAACGGATCCTCATGCGGGTGCGCACTGAACGGAACCTTCAGTGTCCCGCCGAAATCGCTGTAAGTGCGGGTTTCCAGATTTTCATCCAGTTCGGCCGGGAACGAGCCCGCTTCCACAATCGCCAGAACCTTGCCGTTGTGCTGGATCACGTTGGTATTGATAAGGTCACGCCGCCCCCGGCGCGGGCCAGGCGCGGCCTTCGGGCCCCCCTTGCTCTCAAGGTCCATCGAACGGATGTAGCGGTTGCGATACCACAGCGCCTTGCCATCCTGCAGCCTGACCCCGTGTACCATCCCGTCACCAATGAACCAGTGGTGGCCGCGTGGGTCGGGATTGAACGGGTTCGGGCCGATCCGTACGTAGCGACCACATAGTTCCGTCGGAATTTGTCCCGTTACTGCCAGATCCGTGATGGTGTGTTCGGCTTTCAGCGGCTGATGGATGCCGCTGAGAAACGGGTGGTCGCGATCCTTGTCCTGGCGTGCACGATTGATCCCCGCAACGGTAGTGATGCCCTTTGTGACGACGGAGCGAATGGCGTTTTCCACTGCGCTTGCCATGACGCGAATCTCCCCTTAATGTTTATGCTGTAAACATAGGAACAATGATAACAGTGTCAACATCAAATGCGCCGGCTCGTCCCTATCACCACGGTGATCTTCGGTCAGCCCTGGTCGATGCCGGGATGACAGCACTTGAAAGCAACGGGTTTGCCGATCTTTCTCTACGCCAGCTTGCACGCGAAGTCGGGGTATCGGCGACGGCGGTCTATCGCCATTTCCCGGACAAACAGGCCTTGATGGGCGCTTTGGCGGCAGAAGGAATCGCCATGCTTGGCAGGGTGCAACAGCAAGCGGCCGAATCGACCCCGGACAGTTCCGCATCTTTCGCAGCGACTGGCCGGGCCTATGTTCGCTTCGCGCTGGCGCATCCGGCCCTGTTTCGCCTGATCTTCAGTCAGTGCGATGCGGTCGGTCAGACAGTCTTTGGTGATAACATTGCCGCGCGATTGCTCCACGACATGGCGG
>JAFLDC010000092.1 GCA_017302775.1 Sphingomonadales bacterium | reverse complement strand
AGCTGATAACTTTGACGCGATCGTGTTGACGGGTTCGGGGACGCCCAAATCCGTCCCCGCCGATACGGACATCCCGCCTGGCCGCATTCTTGACGCCAAGTCATTTTGGCCACAGCGCAAGACGCTGTCGAGCCTGGAAACCGGTACAATCATGGTTGTCGGTGACGGAGGCGCCGCCGGGACGATCGCGGCATGGCTGGCACAGGCGCACGCCGACCGCCAGGCAGTGGCGATAGCGAGCCTCAGTCCGATGGGCACCCTGTTCCCCCGCGGTGACGGATATTCCGAGCGGCGGTGGTATTCGGATCCGGCAAACTGGCAGGATCTGACGCCCGAGCATCGCCAAAAACTGATCGACCGAACTGACTCAGGTGTGATCTCGCTCCACAACAAGGTGGTGATCGACCGGGCCGAGAACGTCCATTATATCTGCGGTAAGGGTGAGGCGGTCACGTGGGACGACGTGGAGGAGGAACTTCATGTGACCTTTCGATACGGCGACAAGCCCCCGGTGGTGGCCGTCGCGCACTATCTTATCAACGCGATCGGTTTCGATGGCTGGAGCAATCTTGCCCTGGTCTCGCATCCTGCGATCAACAGATTGCTCGCGGACGGCGCGGACGATCTTCGCAAGAACTGCGCGGACACGATCCTTCCCGATCTCTCGCTCGCACCCGCGACTGGCTTGCCGCGCGGTCTGCATGTCCCGGCGCTTGGCGTGCTTGCACACGGGCCTGGGATGAGCAACCTGGGTTGCCTGGGATTGTTGGCAACTGCAGTGTTGCGCGATTACATCAGTTGAGGACAGTTGAAATTCCGAGATTGCGTTCAACATATATACATATATATGCTGCAATTTGTCATCTTGAAAGGAGCATATCAAAATGGACGACCTCGTTCTCCGCTCTGCATACCTGCGGCTGTCTGACGACATGCAGCTGCGCAAGCTTGCCCACGAGCTCAGTGTGACAAAAAGCGATCTCATTCGCGCTGCCATCCACGTCAAACTTGAGGATTGGCGTTCGGCCAACGATCTCGACGTCGTCCTTCGCGACCTGGCGTTTCGCATCGGCGACGGAAAGGTTGCTGAGACGGTCAAAGTAACCGTGCCCAAGGTGCGGCCGGGTGGTGCGACCAAAGCATCGCCGAAGGCCGAAAAGAAAAGCGCCGCACGGCCAGTCCTGTCACAGCCTTCCAAAAGGGCGGCTGTGCCGGCAGAAGACTTGGCGCCTGTCTGACCGGCAGCCTTATTGCAACCAAGGGCAGGCGATCGCGCAAGCGGTCGCCTGCTTTGTATCTGCGGTCTCCAGCGCTGTTGGAAAAAGAGGTTGCAGACAATATATATATGTATATATGTGATTGCAGCTAAACTTGTCTCGATGGAGGATGGGCGATGGGCGAGCAAACTGCAGTCTTGCAACTCTCGGATACCACCGAAGTCGAGCTCGCTTTGACAGCCCGCGTCCAGCGGCAGATTGAGCAGATGCCGGAACAGGTTCGGGCGCTGGCGCAGGTCGCCCTGGCCTCATTTGCCTATCGTCTTGGTGACTATTTGGCCCAGGAAGTTGAGCATGTTTCCTTCATTGGCCGGACACGCGAGGAAATTTTTGCGATCAGGTTTGAGGTTTTCGGGCCTCGCCGTGCAACGGTTTTCGACATCGTTCTGGAACTGGATCCGATCGACGAGTCCGCCGGCTGGTTCAGACTCGAACGAAATGGTACCGTCCATCTTCTTCCTATCCCTTCATCGCGGTTGCCGGAATCGGGACATCTCGATTTGCCGCGCGTCGATCGCGACTCGACCGATCCCGCCGCATTCGGCGATAGCCTGTTTGGTATCGGCAGCGATTTCTTCTCCCCGGCCGTATTGCAACCCGCACCGGCGGACCGCGCGCTGTCGCGGTCGGTCTGCAACGCGATAGTAGTCGGGGCCGAGGGCGGCGGATTGCTGGCGCGCATGGTTCACGCCTGCGCCGCGGACGCCAAGGGCAAGGTCAAGGCCCAGGCTGCGTTGCGGCCCGACTTGTCGTTGCCGCGTCTGCTGCTCTACCCGGCGCACACGCATTCGCCTGCCAGCGGCGCTCAGCCTATTCTGCTGATCGAGGTTCGGCCAGATTGCGGCGGATTTGATGCAGCCAGGTAGGTCCGTGTTCGGGAGGTCTCAAGCCGCTTCCGCCAGGTCCGGCAATAAGGGCTGGAGCGGGTTTGCGCGAACAGGCCGGCGAGAGCAATCCCTCGGATCCGAGCGGCGACATCGTCTCCGCACACTCTGCGGGGTGATGGCAAATGCCAGTTGAAATATCTTCGCGGCTAAGGCCGTCAGTATAAACAGCTGCATCCGATGAAGGGGTTCATCGGGCGCGAAGAGAGATGCAAATGGGGTAACTGGCAGCGTGTTTGACGGTACGGCCGCCGATCCATTGCGCGAGCCAAGGCATGCATTCGTGCTTTGGCGAGAAGTCTAGCCTGTGCCCGCTTGAGGTCAGCCTGGAGCGATTTAAAATGCCCTCAGCGTCAAGTATCATCACGAACCGAAGCGCAGGATAATATGTTTCAGTATCAGCTGTTGATAATTTGTGCAGATCACATGAAGGGTGATGAACTATAAAATAGATATTGAATCAGAATTTAGATTGCTCGATTTTGATAGAATTTATTTTCTCGTTTGTCTTTTTGGCTTTTTTGATCAAATCTTCTATAGTTTCTGAAAATTCCAAATCTTCTGACAGATTTCCTATGGCGTCTTTGGCATCTTTCAGGGTTTTCCGTATATGTTCATCTTCAACACGGTCTATCAGGTAGTCAATAAATTGATCCAGGAATTGTCCTAAAAACTCAGCTTCAGTGCTCCCTGCAAGTTCAATTATACCCTTCACACCTGATATGAATTTTTCGACTCTTTCTTCATCGGTAAATTTTTTTCCGCCCTCGATGGATTCTCCTGTGATCGCTTCCGCTATGCGAAAGACGTCAGAGGAAAGTGGTGCGGAATAGGTCAGGTATACCCGGGCATTTTCTTCAAATTGGCTCTCCCAGCGTTTGAATGCAGCAATCTTTTGCCAGCCCCCAATTTGATAGAGAATCCAGCCGAAGGGGCCAACTCCACGGTCCAAAAATCCCGGGGCCAGCATTGGAGCGACCGATGTGACAGGCTTGTTTTTGACAAACCAGCTTGAGAAACACATTTTCCGATTGTCAGCACAGATGTACAGAGTGCCGTCCTCGCCGTCGCGTGAGGTGAAGGGCCAGTCAGTATAGTTGTCTTTTGACGGATCGACGCGAAAATCGTTGATGCTGTTTTTAAGAGCTTTTTCTAAATCCCAATCCCAGTCGCCTGCTTCGTAAGTGCTGTAGGTTACGATGGAATTTCCGCTTTCGTCAATTTCCTCAATGTAGACCTTCAAATTGGATTTCTCGTTTGGGTTTGAAAATTGGTCAGCTCTTCGATTTTGATCGGCATTATTTCTATAGTAGGCAAGTATTTCAGTAGGCTTGCGGGCATCGAATTTGGGCGGGCCTGCTCTGGGCGGGGCAGATTGAGGGTCTTTTTGAGATGACGGCACGCCCGGTTCTGCACGGTCAGTTGCCGCGCGTCCGCCAGACGACGGGGGGCGGCTTTGGTCGAAATCACGATATCCCATCACCGCGCCTTTCAACTGCTGATCGGATATTCCGGTAAGCGTCCGTCGTCAGCATCACCCAGCCACACCAGGTTTGTCGGCTCCTGCCAGCGGAACGGCGCTCCGACATAGGCCGCGCCGATGGCGTAAGCGAAGTCCGGGAAGATGTTTCCACTGTTGTCGATCGTGACCTTCGCCTCAAGCGGGCGATCGAGCGTTATGTCCCACCACATCGTCTGGCTGGTCGCGGCGGGATCGTAGGCGGGAGCCAGCGGATCAGAGCTTAGCGCGATGCTGACTATCCGGTAGCGAACTCCATCGATGAAGATTTCGCGTCCCGTATCGTTATCGATAGCTGCCTGATTGAGAGCGCCTAGCGTTCCCGCCAACGGATCCCAGTAGCGATCCGATCCTTCCAGGCGCACGACATTGGTCAGTTTGGGCGAGCCAGGAATGCTGTTCACCAAATCGATGTTGGCGCGAAGCATCCCCTCCCGATCATTCTGATAGCAATCGCGTGCGTGCTTAAGCTCTTGCACAACGCTGATCCAGCGCGGGTCTTGCGGGTTCATGGGCGGTTGGCCGCCGAGGCCCCACTTCTGCCCGGTTTCGAGATAGAAGATGACGTCTGCTTCCATCCCCGGCCTGACCGGCACCATGATGCGCGCCATGCCGCTGCGCAGGAAGGCGTTGAACATGAAATCGTCATGACCAGGTGCAAACTTTTCGGGCCAATCGCACTTCTTGTTCCAGAAATAGTCGAAGAATACGAAGCTCATCAGCCGCCAGTCAAAGGCGGTTTCCCAGAAATACCAGTCTGCGCATTCCTGGCTGGCGGTCTTGCGGTTGATCTCCGGATAGCCGCAGGGCGGTGTCTTGGGTGCTATCACATCGCCGCGCTCGAAATCCTCGCACATCATGTAGATCGCTGCGCGCTTCAGCTCAGAGAGGATGATCTCCTTGTTGGTGAAGGGGTGGCGACCGCGCTGGTTTTCCTTGTATTTCTTCTCAAATTCTCGCTTGGCCTCTGCAATACTGTGCTTAGCGTTGGTCTCATTGATGCTGGCCGCGACATCCTTTTGCCATTTCGTAATATCCACCGGAAGCGGCGACCAAAAAACCCGAACCTTTCCAGTAAAAGATTCTATATTTTTGGATCTTATCCAAAGATTAGAATCACTATGCATGTCAATTCCGACCAAATACTGTGAATTATCTGCCTTTACGTTGCCGTTTTTATCGTATCGTACGACTGCTGAGCTATTCGATAGATAGACTTCAATTTCATGCTCTGCTTTAAGATCAAGAGGTCCGTCCCGGTCCTGCGCAACACCCAATTGATCGCCTAATATTTCAAGCTGTGATCCATAGTACCCTGGGGGGACGGAAATGGTTCTAATCGTGTAATTTTTCTCATCGTCTGTGCCTTCAGATCCTGAAAATTCAAAAACTTCGCTTTTCGGTGGCAGATCTGCGGGCGGTTCAGGAAGAGCCTTCGGAAGGCAGTATTTTGTTTGAAACGAAAGGTAATTTTCTTTCGTTACATCACGCCAACTAATCACATCAGGTACACAAGGGGTCTGCTTCATCCACTCTCGTTCAAAAAGCGTCTTTTCCATGTGCTCATAAAGTGCCGCCGGGCTTGGAAGCAGCAACTCGACCGTGGTCTGTAAGCCATAGCTGAAAATCTGCCCTTCGACTTCCTTCGAGACATAGAAGTATTTGGCCACGGTGTGTGTCGAACCAAGGTTTGCAAACGAGTGCGTGTTTTTTTCTTCTTCCCTGGTCGTTACGCGGCGTGAGGTCAGCTTGCGGGTTTCAACCTGCAATTTGGTGACGGCCTTGTCGACTGCTTCGCGGAACTGCTCGCGCGCTTCTCTCTGGGCGGTCTCCTTGGAAACCGAGCCGTTGATCGCCGCCTTGTAAGCGCCGGAGTTGTACTCGGCATGGGCATCGGCATCGATCTTGAGGTTCTTCTCGATCTCGTTCTGAACGCTGAAGCGCTCGGTTACCTGATGATCGCGTTCTTCGCTCTTGGTGGTGGTGGCTTCCTCTTCGGTGTAATCCTCGATCGTCTTGGCAAAGCTATGCTCGCGGATGCGGGTCTCTCCGGCGGCAATGTTTTCGATATAGGCAAGGTCAGAGGCGAGGTAGCGCTTCACCGTATCACGCAGCACCAGGGTATCGGTCACATAATAGTTGATCTTCGCGCAGCATGGATCTGGCGGCAGGCAGAGCGGCTTGGCCTCTGGATAACATTCACAATTGTAGGACAAATTTGGGTTGGGCGGCGGATTTTGGGTTCGCAGGTGTGCTTGCGCTTCATCGCGGGTCGCGATTTCGGCAGGCCGAGTGGCTTGCTCAATGCGCCTTCTTAAAGGGCTGACTGCCGTTGCTGACGCATACGCTGCGGCATCGATCGCGGTAGCGCCGGCCGGCCAGGATTGAACGACGCCGGTATCGCCGCGCGGATTTGTGGTGGCGTTATCGCGCTTGGCCCAACGGCAAGGATCGACATCAAAGGTCCATTCCGGAAACGAAATGTCGGCATCCAGCGTCGCACAGATCAGCTTGACCGGTATCTTAGAAGGCTCTTTCCCATAGTTGAGGACGGCTGCGGCAATCAACTGGAAGGCGGCTATGGATTTGATCGCCAGCAAGAGGTCAATACCTTGTTGCGAAAGCGTGCCGTTGACCATGGCGGCAAAGGCCTGGGCCTTCAGCTTTGATACGAGCTGGGCGCTGCTGGTCAGATAGTCGTTGATCTGCTGATTGGTCATGTCGCCGATCAGGGCGATGATCTCTGCACCAGTACCGTTGCAGCCGCGTGCCTTGAAGAAGTCATACAGCTTGCGGGTGAAGGGATCGATCAACGGGGTGCCGGAGGTTGCCTGCCCCTTCAAGTGCGCGCTGGCGACAGTTTCGAGCTTGGCTGCATCGCGAGCAGACCAGGCAGCTTTGAGGTTGTCATGCAATTTGGCGAAGACCAGTTCAGAGTCTTGAGCCGGATCGACTGCAAGCTTGGCGGTACTCCTTCCTTTCGCCTCGGGAATGGCGGCATGCTCGCCAAAGAAATTGATCCAGCGTGGATTGAATGCTCTTTCTATCGGCGACAGGGTAGGAGCCGCCGCCTTCGCGGTGGCGGAAGATCGCGGGAGTGCGGGTTCCATGGTGACCGCGTTCTGCCGCGCCGGGATGGCTGCCTTCGGGTCGCCCTGGCGAACGATGGAAAAAGTTGCGACGTCTACCATGGTATTTCTCCCCCAAGCCATAGTTGGCGGGCAAATGACCAGAGTCAAATCAAATACTTGATCGCGCAGATTATTGTGATTGGCGTCAAGGATAGCGTGGCAGCAATCGTGGCGATTTGTGCGAAGTTGTCCTTTGCACGCAGATTTTGCCTTCGCCGCTGCATTTCTTTGTTCAACGACCGGGTAACAGGCCTGCTGTCACCGGTGCACTTGCCCCGCTTGGGCTGCATTACCGGCGACCGATGAAGACAGCGGCACCCTATGAGTTTCTTGAGCCATCGTGCGTTCATCAGAAATGAGTCATGCGGACGTGGCGAGGTCAGACTTGGGCCATGCGGCGAAGTGCCCCTCGTCGGGTCGCGGCTTTGTAAACCAAGCAGCGACGCGGCGGACTGCCAGGGCGGTCGACAACCGCATGACCTTGCCAAGGCCTTGAGGATGAATAATTGTTCCAGCCAGTTCCCGGGACTGGCATTGGCGGAAGGTGAGTTTGGGGGAATGGCCAAAAAGTATTATCTGTGCGCTCTCATCACGGTATCAACGATCGGGTTTGTTCCAAGCCGCGCGGCAGCGGAGGGAAACTGTCCCGCCGGGCATTATCCGACCTATGATCAGAACGGCGTTCAGAATGGGTGCTATCCCGCCTATGATCCCAACGCGCGATCGCAGGCGGCGGGCGCCGGCCGTCCTACCCGGCCCGCACGCCCCAATGTGCCAGTGAAGAACTTCTTCGCCGGCGCGTGGCACATCGATGCAAGGGAAACGTGGATCGCCAGCGGCTACCGCACGCCCGAAACGGCAGAAAAGGCTGCACTCGCCGCTTGCCAGCGGGTGATGGGGAATGGCTGCACGGTTGGATTTGGCGGCTATAACCTGTCCGTGGCGCTCGCCCGCGGCTCGCGCGGACTGCTGTACGCGTCCACCGAGGCGAACGATGGAAAAGCAAAAGAAAGTGTGTTGAATTATTGCCGCAAGCAGCGCGGCTGCAAGGCCGTGACGGCAGTGGACCTGACTCAGAACATCAGCATTCGGATACCTGTGCCAGTTGCGGCGACGCGATAGTGTGCAGAACGTGGTAGGTGCCATAAGCGCCGCGTCTGGCGCGGCGTGCCTGAACCGATGCTCCGCGACCGGACCGCTCAACCAGGCGGCTTAGCCGGATCACACATCCGGACTGGTCAACTTCACCTATGACTACAACGTCGCCGATTTGGCCGAGATCCGCGCGAACGACAGCTATGCCTGGACCGCGCATTACAAACTCAACCGCAACTATGGCGCCAACGGGTTCGACCAGCTGACCAGCGCCGGGGCAACCGCGCTGGGCTATGACGGGCGCGGGAACCTCACCACCAGCGGGACCGGCACTTACAGCTACACCTCCGAGAACCGGCTGGCGAGCGGGCCGGGCGGCGCTATGCGCATGGACCGGCGGCGGGGGTGGACGATCCGCGGTTCTGGTTTGAAGGCGCGGTGACGACCTGGGGTTCGGCGCGGCGGCTGGTGGACGATCACCAGGGCTCGATCATTGCGGCGGCGCAGATGGACGGGACCAATGTTGGCATCAACCGCTATGACGAGTATGGCATTCCGCGTTGATACTTCAAAATCCTGGAAAGATGTGTTGGGCGATGCGATCTTCGCTACGACGGTAATCCTCGACGTCATC
>JAFLDC010000091.1 GCA_017302775.1 Sphingomonadales bacterium | reverse complement strand
CGGGCCGATACTAACCGAGGCCGCGACGGCTGTCGGCCCTGGAAAGGGGAGGCGGCTCGCCCGTCGCTTCAAGCCCGGCGGGCGCTCGGCCGCTACTGTCGAGGGCAGGCGCGCGTACTGGTCGCGGCGCGCGCCCCATGGCAAGGATCACCGTGCACCCCGCCCAATCGCAGAGCCATCGTTTCACGCATCCGCGGCAACGCGCCGTGGTCCGCGCGCTGCTCCTGGCGCTGCTCGCGCTGGCGCACACTCACGCCCGCGCGCTGACCTACGACGACTCGACGCTCAAGATGGTGTGGGTCGATCCGGCCAAGCACACCGACGTCGCCTGGACCAGCGGCAAGCAGTGCACCGCCTACGCCAACGCGCCGTTCGATGACGACATCAGCGCGCAGATCGATATCGGCTTCAAGTTCGTCTACGGCAGCACCACCTACACCCAGCTGCAGATCATGTCGAACGGCCGACTGCAGTTCGCCAACAATTATTGCGGTCACGGCACCCAGACGACCGGCCCACCGCCCACCTATTCGTTTCCCTACAAGGACGTCAATCTCAACAACACCATGCGCATCTACGGCGCGGATCTCGACCCGAGTCCCAAGGGCTCCGGCACGAGCTGCGTGGCGCCGAGCTGCTCGAAACTGTCCGGCAGATCGTTAAGCGGCGTAGCCAGTACCGGCACGCCGGCCCGCGCCAGTTCGCCAGAAACCAGCCAGCCCTCGCTTGCTCCAACAATGACCAGCCGCAGCGCCGGGAATTCCTTTTTGAGGCCCAGCACCATGCGGATATCGGCTGCCCGTTCGACATGGACGTATAACGGCTGCTTGCCCGTCACGACGGAAACGAGTGCCTGCGCATCGCGCCGGTTCAACATAACGTCATCGCGGCGCACCCCGGCCGGAGCCAGCGAAATCTCCTTCGCCTCGGTCAGCGCGTTGTGCAGTTGCGCCCAGGCAGCGACGCGGCTGCCGCCAGCCCGGCGCGCACCGGTTTCACCCAGATCGACATACTGAAACGCGCGTGGGACCGTCACCGCATCGGGGTCTGCCCCCAGATCGATTACCGCCCCCTGGCCGCCAAAGATCGTATCGGTGCCCAGCGGCGCCACCGCCGCCCGGGTGACACCGCCGGCCCGGCTGATCTTGATCGGCTGGGCATCGGGGTTGATCGCGTGGCTGATGTCAAGGCTGGCGCTGAACGGGCTTTTGCCTGCGCCGCTGTCATTGCTGTCATCAACGGCGCCGACATCGACCAGGCCCAGATCGGTTACCGCGACGACCAGGCCGGGAGTAACCCATTTGCCGCGGGCGTCGATCGTGGGGGTTCCCGCCGGTATAGTGACGGCGGTTCCGGCGGCTATCACTTTGCCGCCTTGAATCAGCACGGTTCCGCCCTCGATCGGATCGGTGCCGTCGCCCACTACCACCTTGCCGCCCGTAATTGCGACGTTCTGCGCAAGCGCCGGTGCGGCGCAACATGCGAGCAGGACCGCGAGCAGCGCGACCGGCGCGCGGGCGCTCATTTTACGTCTCCTTCACCAGGCTGACCGAGTTCGAAGTCGCTGACCGCGCGGTGTTTGCGGTTCGCCGCATCGAACATCAGCGCGCCATCGACCCAGACCTTTTCGGGCCGTGAATAGACCGACAGGGGATTGCCGTTCCACAAGACCACATCCGCGCCCTTGCCTGCTTCAAGACTGCCGGTCTGCTTATCGATACCGATTGCCTTGGCAGGATTGAGGGTGAGCCAACGGATCACCTCGGCGTCGGAAATATTGATTCCGATCCGGCGGGCGTCGCCCTGCGCCTTGGCGGCTTCCTGATTAAGCCGCTGGATGCCGTTCGCATCGTCGGAATGAACCACCACGCAGGCTCCGGCCTTGTAAAGCAGGCCAGCGTTTTCGGGGATTGCGTCATAGGCCTCCATCTTGAAGCCCCACCAATCCGCCCATACCGCACTGCAGGTGCCGGCGGCGGCAAGCAGATCGCCGATCTTGTAAGCTTCGATGGCATGATGAAAGGTGCTGACCTTATAGCCAAATTCCTTGCCCATATCGAGCACCACGGCCATTTCGTCGGCCCGGTAGCAGTGGTTCTGGACCAGAATCTCGCCATCAAGCACCCCCGCCAGGGTTTCCATGCCCAGATCGCGGCTCTCCAGCTTGCCCGCGTCGCGTTTGCGGCGATATTCCTGCGCCTTGATCCAGGTTTCGCGATTGACCGCAAGGTTGCCCATCCGGGTGGAAGGCGCGCGGCCCTTCGCGCCATAGACCCGCTTCGGATTTTCGCCGCAGGCCATCTTGAGGCTGTAGGGCGCGCCCGGGAACTTCATTCCCTGCATGGTGCGTGCAGACACGTTTTTCAGCACCACCCCGCGTCCGCCCATCAGATTGCCCGAACCGGGCAACACCAGCAGTGCGGTGACCCCGCCATTGGCCATCGCCCGCGAAAAGCCAGGATCCTGCGGCCAGACCGAATGTTCCGCCCAGACATTGGGTGTGGTCGGGTTGGTCATTTCATTGCCATCGGCATGCGCATCGACGCCGGGGCTGGGGTAGTCACCCAGATGGCTATGTGCATCGATAATGCCGGGCGTGACGAACTTGCCGGTGCCATCGATCCGCACGGCGTCGGCGGGAACGTCCAGATCGGCCAGGGATCCAGCCACTGCCGCGATCTTGCCGTCGCGGATCAACAGTACTCCGCCGTCAATCCGTTTGCCGGCACCATCGAATATCGTGGCGCCGGTGATGACGGCGGGGCGTGAAGGGTAGGGACGATAGGTCGACGGGTAAGGATTCTTGTCGAAATCCCGCGCGGCCTTCACCGCCGGGCTTTCATCCTTCTTGTCGCCTGCTTCTTTGGCCAAGCTTGATCCCGTGGCGCCCAGTGCCAGAGCACAGCCCGCGGCAACCAGCAGCAAACCTCTCGCGCCGGGCATGGCCCTTATTCTCCCTTCCCGATCGGCCGGTCTTCCAGCGTGTCCAGGTGCATCCAGCCCCGGACCGTGCGCGACAGCAGGAGGACCACGACAGCGGCGCCGATCGAAATCCAGCCGAACATTTCATAGATTTCCAGCAGCTTTTCCTTGCTCATTTCCCCGCCATGGCCGCCCGTGGCTTCGCCGATCTTGCCGGCGACGAAGTTGCCGACCGCGGTCATGTAGAACCACGCGCCCATGATAAGCGAGGCGAGGTAACTCGGTGCCAGCCGGTTCATCGCGCTGAGGCCGACCGGGCTGAGGCACAGCTCACCGGTTGTGGCCAGCAGGTAGTACAGGAACACGAAGATTACCGGGGTCATCGCCGCGATACCGAAGGCCTGTGCCCCCCAGACCAGCACCAGATTGGCAAGGCCCATCTGGGCCAGCGCCAGGCCGAATTTGGCCGGAGCCGAAGGTTCCTTGCCGCGGCGGCCAAGCCATTGCCACAAGGCTGCAAACAGCGGTGCGAACAGGATGATGTAAATCGGATTGATGGACTGGAACAGCGATGCCGGGGTGGCACCGCGATCGACATAGCGGTCGGTGAACAGGCTCATCGATCCGCCAGCCTGTTCGAACAGGCCCCAGAACAACGGATTGAGACTGATCAAAAACAGCACCGCAAACATCCGCTCACGCGGTTCCTTGGGCAGCTTGAAAGTTTCGTAAAGCACGTAGCCAAGCAGGCCGATGCCCGAAATAACCAGCAAGCTCTGGATAACCGACTGGTACTGCACCAGCGCCCAGATCACCGCGACGGCGGCCACGCCGATGCCATAAAGCGTCATCTCGCGCGATTTGCTGAGCGGGACCGGCGCTTCGCCGGCGCCCAGCAGCGCCTTCTTGCCCAGTACGAACACCACCAGGCCGACCAGCATGCCGATCCCGGCCAGACCGAAGCCATAGCCCCAACCGATCGTTTCGCCCAGATAACCGACCAGAACCGTCCCGATCGCCGCGCCGACATTGATGCCCATGTAAAAAATCGTATAGGCGCCATCGCGGCGAACATCGGTCAGCTTGTAGAGCTGGCCAACCATCACCGAGATGTTCGCTTTCAGAAAGCCGGAGCCGACAATGATGAAGGCCAGCGCTCCCCAGAACACGTTGATGGCCGGGTCGCTTTGCCCGCCGGTACCCTCAACCGCCATCAGGCTGTGGCCGATAGCCAGCAACAAACCGCCGAACAGCACAGCCTTGCGCTGGCCGAGATAGCGGTCGGCCAAATAGCCGCCCAGCACGGGCGTGATATAGACCAGGCTGGTATAGGCGCCGTAGATCAGGTTGGCCTTGCCATCGCTGAACAGCCAGTGCTTGGTCAGATAGAAGATCAGCAGGGCGCGCATGCCGTAGTAGGAAAAGCGTTCCCACATCTCGGCAAAGAACAGCATGTAAAGGCCTTTGGGATGGCCTGCAAATTCCGGCTCCTGCTGGACCGCGATCTTGGCACCGATGGCCAGGAATACCGCAAGCACCCCGACCATGATTGCCGCGATCCAGTCGGCCTCATTCCACAAGCCCATGTCTTTCATTTCAAGCTCCCCGAACGTTCTTGAGCACTGCCGATCCCTGCAGCCGCTATATGGCGCGCAGACTAGCCAGGATTTCGCGCCTGTGAAGGGAAATTCGTTGCGGCTTTTCGATTGTTGCGCGCAGCTGGCCGGCCGGGAGAAGGCCTTGCCTGCGGCACTGTATTATGGCAGTGATGCGGCATGGCTGATGCGACCAGACCCGTTTATCTCAAACTCCGCGACAAGATTGCCGCCGCGATCATCGATGGGACTTATCCGGAAGGGGCGATGTTGCCGTCGGTGCGGGCTTTCGCCGCCGATCAGGGCGCCAATCCCTTGACGGTCGCCAAGGCTTACCAGCAATTCCAATTGGATGGCCTGGTTGAAGTGCAGCGCGGGGTCGGTATGTTTGTCGCGCGCGGTGCGGCCGAGAAATTGCGGCGGACCGAACGTGATGCGTTTCTTGCCGTGGAGTGGCCCACAATCCGGCAGCGCATCGCTCGGCTGGGCATTGCCCCAGCCGACTTGCTGGCCGAAATTTCGTAGTTAACGGTTACAATTGTCGATTGCACCCGCGCGGCTGTAGTGGCACAACTGTGCCGTGCAGTGCTGCTTGTACCGGGTCGGAAGCTGTGCCGCGTTTTTACCAATCTTTTGGGACGGGCCACTTCGGTGGTCCGTTGGAAGGCGTGCGTATTATGATCCGTTCCGAACTGGTGGCCGCTCTCGCCCGGGAAAATCCGGGCCTTCGGCTGGAAGAGATCGAAAGAGTCGTTGCGACTTTTTTTGATGAAATTGCTGCAAAGCTGGCCAACGGTGGTCGGGTTGAACTGCGCGGCTTTGGCGCTTTCTCAACCCGCGCCCGCGATGCCCGCAAGGGCCGCAATCCCCGCACCGGCGACACAGTGGAAGTGCCGGGAAAAAAGGTTCCCTATTTCAAGCCCGGCAAGGAAATGCGAGCGCGCCTGAACAGCGATTAGCTGGTCCTGTCGGGCAGATCAGCTCGCTGGCGTTGTATGGGGCTGGATGCTCGTGCCGCCTTGCCCTAAGGACCGTGGTGTCGTGCGGACGTGGCGGAATGGTAGACGCCGGGGACTTAAAATCCCCTGAGCCTTGCTCGTGTGGGTTCGAGTCCCACCGTCCGCACCATGTCGGTCTATCGGTTTTGCGCAGGTGCGCCCTGTACGCAAGCGTGGCGGTTCAATGAAAGTCGCGTGACTTCGGAATGATCCGGGCATCGCGGGGGTGGCCGCGTTTAGAAGGCTTTGAGGCGGGCCGGATTTCGTCATCTCGGCCTAGGTCCACCGCAACGCCACCATGTTGCGTCAAACAGTCGAGCATCCCGGTACGGTCGATAATACGCCGGGCCATCAGATGCACCACGCCTTCCTTGCTGCGCTGGATTTCCCCCTCGATCAGCATCAGGCGCGCGGCCATTACGGCGCGGCGCTGCTTTTCCATGTCGCGCGCCCACAGCAGGGCATTGATGATGCCGGTTTCGTCTTCGATGGTGATGAACACGGCATTTCCCTTGCCAGGACGCTGGCGGGTGAGAACGACACCTGCGGTCCGTACCTGACGACCATCAGGCATGGCATCGGCATCGGCGCAGCTGAGTATTCCTTCGCGCATGAGGGCTTTCCGCAGGAACTGCACCGGATGGCCTTTGAGTGACAGCCGGGCAGTCTGGTAATCGGCGACGACTTCTTCCGCCAAAGGCATCGCGGGCAGGTTGGCATCGATCTCCTCGCCCAGTTCCGGCGCGGCCGAAAAAGCAAACAGGGGCAGCTGATCGCGCGGCGTGCGCCGTACTTCCCACAGCGCGGTGCGCCGGGTAAGGGCCAGCGAGCCCAAGGCATCGGCATCGGCCAGCCTATGGAGAGCAGCGATCGGCAATCCGGCGCGCCGGGACAGGTCTTCGACCGATTGGAATGCACCATCGGTTCGTGCGTTCGCTATTGCTTCGGCCCAATGTTCGCGAAAACCGTCGATCCGCGACAGACCCAGACGAAGAGCCAGTGCCCCTCCCTGATCTGGTTCCAGCGTGCTGTCCCACAGGCTGGCGTTCACATCGGCACCGCGCACCGGCACGCCATGTTCCTGGGCATCGCGGACCAGCTGTGCGGGGGCGTAGAACCCCATCGGCTGGCTGTTGAGGAGCGCACAGGTGAACGCAGCCGGATGATGACACTTGAGCCAGGACGAGACATAGGCGAGCCAGCCAAAAGCCTGCGCGTGGCTCTCCGGAAAGCCATATTCCCCAAAGCCCTTGATCTGTTCGAAGCAGCGTTCGGCGAAGTCCCGTTGGTAACCGCGGGCAGCCATGCCTTCTACCAGTAGCGTCTGATAATTCTGGACTGTCCCGTGATTGCGGAAAGTTGCCATGGCGCGCCTCAAGCCGTCGGCCTCAGCCGGAGTGAACCCGGCGGCAACGATTGCCAGCTTCATGGCCTGTTCCTGAAACAGTGGCACCCCCAGTGTCCTGCCCAGCACTTCGCTCAGTTCGCCAGGATCATGCGGCGGAGCGGGTTGCGGAAGAAGTGCCGGCTCTTCGCCATTGCGACGGCGCAGATAGGGATGGACCATCCCGCCCTGAATCGGGCCGGGGCGCACGATTGCCACCTGAATAACCAGATCATAGAGGCAGGCAGGCTTCATGCGCGGCAGCATGGCGATCTGGGCCCGGCTCTCCACCTGGAAGGTGCCGATGGAATCGCCACGCTGCAGCATGCGGTAAACCGCCGCATCGTCGTGTGGTATATTCTGCAGATCGTAATCACCGCAGCCATGCGCGCGCAGCAGGTCAAAGCTCTTGCGAATGCACGTCAGCATGCCGAGCGCCAGCACATCCACCTTCATCAGCCCCAGCGCATCGATATCGTCCTTATCCCACTCGATGAAGGTGCGGTCAGGCATGGCGGCGTTGTGAATCGGGACCAGTTCATCAAGCCGCCCTTCGGTCAGCACGAATCCGCCAACATGCTGCGACAGATGGCGGGGGAAGGTGAGCAGACGGTCAACGAGCGTCTTGAGTCGGGCGATTTCGGGATTGGCAATATGGAACCCGGCTTCCTCGATACGGGTTTCGGGCACATCATCACCCCAGTTGCCCCAGATGGTGGAGGACAGGCGCCCGGTTACATCCTCGGTCAGACCCAGCGCCTTGCCGACTTCGCGCAGAGTGCTGCGTGGGCGATAATGGATGACGGTGGCCGCGATCCCGGCCCGCTCGCGCCCGTAGCGGCGGTAGATGTACTGCATGATCTCTTCACGGCGCTCATGCTCGAAATCCACGTCGATATCGGGCGGTTCATCCCGCTCTTCGGACAGGAAGCGGGAAAACAGGAGCTTTTCGCGCACCGGATCGATCGGGGTGATGCCCAGGAAATAGCAGACCAGCGAATTGGCGGCGCTTCCCCGGCCCTGGCACAGGATCGGCGGATCGAGGCTGCGGGCGTAGTGCACGATATCGCGAACCGTGAGAAAATAGTAGGCATAGTTGCGGGCACGGATCAGGCTGAATTCCTCGGCAAGGGTGGCGAGGTAAGTGTCGGGCAGACCGTCAGGAAACCGGGCCTTCCCGCCTTGCAGCACCAGGTGTTCCATCCATTCCTGCGGCTGCCAGCCTTCGGGTACTGCCTCATGCGGGTATTCGTACTTCAGTTGGTCCAGCGAAAAGCTGATTCGCCCCAGCACATCAGCGGTCGCTGCTATCGCTTCGGGACAGGCCTGGAACAGGCGCGCCATTTCGGCAGGGGCCTTCAGGTGCCGTTCCGCGTTGGCCTGCAATAGTTTGCCTGCGGCCTGCACGGTGGTTCCCTCGCGGATGCAAGTCAGGATATCGTGCAGGACGCGTGCGTCGGGATGAGCGTAAAGCGCATCGTTAACGGCAATCAGCGGCACCCCGATCGTCGCGGCCAGAGCCCTGGTCTGCGCCAGATGGCGTGCATCGCCGCCGCCGCGCTGCATGGTTGCCGCCAGCCAGACCGCGCCGGGCGCCAGGTGTTGGCAGGTCAGCGTAACGAAGTCCAGCAGCGACGCGAACGCGCGCGAGGTGATGACGCCGAAGGGCTCGGTGTTCAGCTGCTCCACGCGGCTGTGC
>JAFLDC010000090.1 GCA_017302775.1 Sphingomonadales bacterium | reverse complement strand
ATGTTCGCGGGTAAAACCGATTGCGCCGTGCATCTGGGTGGCGATCGCGGCGCCGCTGCCGGCGGCTTCACGGGCGCGCAAGGAGCCTGCGGCAATGCCCAGCAGATCACCCCGCTCAAGCGCTTCGGCGGCCAGCCCCGCCGCCGCAGTGGCGCAGGCCAGTTCACCGGCGATCTTGGCGAGCTCATGCTGGACCACCTGATTTTTCTGAAGCGGCTTGCCGAACTGAATCCGGGTGGCGGTATGTTCCAACGTCATGTCGAGCGCAGCTTCCAGCGCGCCGGCAATCTGGTGGGCGCGCAGTGTCGCGCCTTCCGCCAGCGGGCAAACCGGCACGGGTGCGAGCGCGTCGGCTTCCCACCGTAGTTCGAGGCTCGGGCGGGGGTGAAAATTAAGCGCATGGCCGGGCTCAGCCAGCGACCAGCCAGTGCTCGGCACCCGGTACAGCGTTTCGCCCACCGCCAGCACCAGGCAATTGAGGTCTGCACCCCACGCTACTCGCTCAACCCGGCCGGTCAGCACACCGTTTTCCAGCTTCAGGTGATCGGCGCGCGCCAGCCCCGCCGGACCCTCGGCGAGCGGCAATCCGGCCTTCGCCAGCAGGCGATTGGCGCCCATGGTTTCGGCCACCGGCAACGGCACCACCAATCTGCCCAGCAGAGTCAATGCTTCGCCCTGCTCGGCCGGGGAGAGGCCAAATCCGCCTTGTGTTTCGTTCAGGAGGGCCAGCGGTAGCCCCATCTCCTCCACCTCGGCCCACAACGCGGGGAGCCACACCCCATTTCTTGCCTCAGCCTGCGCGGCGTCGTCGAGCGAACGCTCAAACAGACGCTGGATCATTTCTGCAAGCATGTGCTGCCGCGCTCCCTGGCGAAGAATGGTGCCGGCTACAGGATTCGAACCCGTGGCCCCCTGATTACAAATCAGGTGCTCTACCAACTGAGCTAAGCCGGCCCGTTGTGCTGAGGCCCCTTTGCGTCAGCGCGCGCCAAAGGTCCACCCCTCAGTTGCGGCAATTTCCGCACTAAGCGCTGCAGGAGCCCATAGCGCCGGATTGCCGGCCGCGCTGCGTAGCCAGGCAGCGCTCAACACGGCGTCGCTGGCATGGTCGCTCACGGGCCCGGTTCGAGGCAGCGGCGCCGATCCCAGCGCATCCAGCGCGTGGTTCAGCGCGCCATAGTCGCGCATCTTGGATTTCGCGGCGCTGCGCCCGGCCGCTATCGCGGCTAGGGTGGTGTAGATCTCCACTACCACCGAACCGTGCGGCGGCAGCGGATCGATCGGCCAGACCGGCAGACGCCGATCCAGCTGGTTGAGCAGCCGCATCCCCGCGAGGCTGGCCTTGCCGACCTGTGCGGCGCCAACCAGATTGAAGTTCGATGTGGGCGTGCACCCCATCGCCTGCTGTGCAAGTTCGGTCATCCGCAACCGTCCGCGACCGCCGCCGAACCGGTCGCCCTCGCGCCCGCCGTGGCGGCGAAAGTGCCGGGCCGGTTCCGGATGATCGACGAAACTGGATATGCCCAGAAAGGGGTCGCTCGTGCACATGCGGTCAACCAAGGCCCACAGCGAACGGGCGTCGCGCGGGCTCTCGCTCCAGCCGGGGAAGAAGGCCGCGGTATCGGCATAGGCCAGGCTGATCCCCATGTCGAAGCCCACCAGTGTGTCGGCGGGCAGGGCGCTGACCAGCCAGTCCAGAACTTCACCGCGCGACCAGCGGTGCCCGGGCCGGACCAGCACCGGCGCGGCGGTGCCCGCGTGGCACAGCGCCACGGCAATTCCATGATGACGCTCACCCGCCGCGCCCGACCAGTCGATCGCAGCAAAATGGGCGAAGCGGGTCACTGTTTGGGGCAGGTGCCAGGCTGCGGTTTCCAGCCATTGGCAGCGGCGGCAAACCAGGGATCGCGCGGGGCTTTTGCCATGTCCTGGGCATCTTCCGGTTGCCGATCGGACGGAAGCACGGACAGCGAGACACAGGTTTCGCTGCGCCACAATCCAACCCGCCAATCGCCTGAGGGCAGCGTATCGACCGTTGCCAGCTGTTTGAAACCCGCCGGGGTAACATCCCAGACCGCAAAGGCATTCAGTGCACCGAAGCCGGATTCGCTCAGGTCCGCTGCGGCCAGACGTCTTCCCGATTGCGACCATACCGGCGCGGTACCGGTGTCGATCTGGTCGCCCCGGCCGGCACGGTCCACCACGATAAAGCCGAAAGCCTCGTAGCCAACCCATTCAAAGCCGAAAAACCGCTTGTCGCGGCTGGGACGGATCGACTCGATGTGCTCGATCCAGCGAACGTCGATGCAGATGGTCTTGCCGGACAGCGATGTCACCGCAAAATGGTTCGAAGGCGGGCGGCACCGGCAGCGGTTTGGCTCGCTCCAGCAGGCCGTCTTCGGTGCTGCGTTGAAGTTTGGGGCAGGCGGACAGGTCGGGCTTGGCCCGGACAACGGGCTGCGGCGCGGCTGGCGGGGCGCCAACGGTGGCGGCGACAGCGGGACGTGATGGCGTCGGCGTCGGCGTTCCGGCGTTGTCACACGCCGATGTCAGTGCGGCAAGAACGCAGGCCGCGGCAATCGGTTTCATCATCCCGTTCATTCCTGCCGCTCCCGCCGCTGCTTGTTCCACCATTCGATCCGCTTTAGCACCTCGCGCTCAAATCCGCGTTCCACCGGGCGGTAATAGGTCTGCGATTCCATCTCCTCGGGCCAGTAGTCTGCCCCGGAAAAGCCATTCTCCGCCTCGTGGTCATAGGCATATCCGGCGCCGTACCCAATGTCTTTCATCAGCTTGGTCGGGGCGTTGAGGATGTGCGCTGGCGGTGAGAGGCTGCCGGTTTCGCCCGCGCTCTTCCAGGCGGCCTTCTGCGCGGTATAGGCGGCATTCGATTTGGGGGCAGTGGCAAGGTAGAGGCAAGCCTGGACGATCGCCAGTTCGCCTTCCGGGCTGCCAAGAAACTGGTAGGCATCTTTCGCGGCCAGACACTGCACGAGTGCCTGCGGATCAGCCAGGCCGATGTCTTCGCTGGCGAAGCGGACGAGCCGTCGCAAGACATACAGCGGCTCTTCCCCCGCGGTCAGCATCCGCGCCAGATAATAGAGGCTGGCCTGAGGATCCGATCCCCGCAGTGCTTTGTGCAGTGCGGAAATCAGGTTGTAGTGGCCGTCGCGGTCCTTGTCGTAAACCGCCACGCGGCGCTGCAGGAACTTGCCCAAAGCTGCCGGATCCAGCGGCTCAGCAATTCGGGCGTTGTACAGTGTTTCGGCCTGGTTGAGGAGGAAGCGGCCATCGCCGTCCGCACTGGCGACGAGGGCGGCACGGGCATCCTCCGTCAGCGGCAAGGGCCCCGCCAGCGCTTCGGCCCGCGTCAGCAGCATTCCGAGCGCTGTGGCGTCGAGCCGGTGCAGGATCAGGACCTGTGCGCGTGAGAGCAGCGCAGCGTTCAGCGCAAAACTGGGGTTTTCTGTCGTGGCACCGACCAGAACCACCGTGCCGCGCTCAACAAACGGCAGAAATCCGTCCTGCTGGGCGCGATTGAACCGGTGAATCTCATCCACGAACAGCAGTGTGCGCTGCCCCATTCTGGCTGCTGTTTCGGCCTCGGCAAAGGCTTTCTTGAGATCGGCCACGCCTGAGAACACCGCGCTGATCGGGGCGAACCGCATCCCCACTGCATCGGCCAGGAGCCGCGCGATCGAGGTCTTTCCGGTGCCCGGCGGTCCCCACAGGATCATACTGGACAGCCGCCCCGCCGCCACCATCCGCCCGATCGCACCGTCAGGACCGGTGAGGTGGCTCTGGCCGATGACCTCGCTCAACGCGTTCGGCCGCAGCCGGTCAGCCAGCGGCGCTTGGTCGCTTGCCGTGGTGGGGTCAGGCGTCGGCAAGTCATCAGGAAAGAGGTCGGCCATGCCCCTCGTCTACCGCAAGTCCGGTTCCAGGTTAATCGTGATTGCGCGCGAAGCGGCGGAAGCGAGAGCGCTGGTCAGTTCTACCTCCTCGTCATGGGGAAATAAAATGCCTCCAGGCCTTGCATCGCCGCCAATAAGATATATCTTTGACCTATCATGAAAGGAACAAGACACATGCATATACATGGATGCGGCCGCCACGGTCGTGCCAAATGGGCCATGGCCGCGATGGCCTATGGCAATGGACGGGGTCGGAATCGCTACTTTGGTGACGGCTGGGGCGGGCACGGTGATCGTGGCGGCTTCGGTGGGCGCGGCGGTCGGGGACGGGTCTTTGGTAGCGGTCAACTGCGGTTGGTGCTGCTGCGGCTGATCGCCGACGAATCGCGCCACGGTTACGAATTGATCAAGGCGATCGAGGAAATGACCGGCGGCAACTACGCGCCAAGCCCTGGCGTTGTTTACCCGACGCTGAGCCTTCTGACCGACGAAGGCGTGGTCAGCGAAAGCGCCGACGGCACCCGCAAGGCTTATGCCATTACCGAAACAGGCAGCGCCGAACTTGCCGAACGCAGCGATGAGGCCGATGCGCTGATCGCCCGGCTCAAGGGGCTTGGCGAAGAAGGCGAACGGCATCGCGCCCCGCCGATTGCCCGCGCCAGTGCCAACCTCTTCGCCGCGCTGCGGGGCCGGGCGCGAAGTGGTGATTTCGACAAGGATACGATTCACGCCATCGCTGAAATCCTTGACGAAGCGGCGCAGCGGATCGAGCGTCTCTAGACTGGTTGCACATGCAACGATTCAGGCATAGCCTTCCCCCTTCAGGGACTACCTTGAAGGGGGATTTGTCATGAATGGAAGCTTTGCTGCCAAGGCGCCGATCAGCCACTGGATCGCCGGCGTTGCCAGCCTGTTTTGGAACGGATTCGGTGGCTACGACTATGTGATGAGCAAGCTGAAAAACATCGACTATGTGGCCAGCGCCGTTGGCGGCGACCGCGCAGTTGCTCAGCAGATGCTTGACATGCTTGATGCCATGCCGATCTGGGCGCATTTCCTCTGGGGCCTGGGCGTCTGGTCATCGGTGCTGGGGTCGATATTGCTGCTTATGCGTTCGCGCCACGCGGTACCGGTATTCCTGGTTTCGCTGGTCTCGGCCGGGCTGAGCTTCATATACCAGTCAACGCTGACTATGCCGCCCGAGCTCAATAATCCGATGATGAAAGTGATGCCCTTCGTTATTCTCGGCGCAATCGTTCTGCAATGGTGGTACGCCCGCCGCGCCGCAGCACGAGGGATACTCAGCTGACCCCGCGCTTCTGCCGGATCAGCCGCAGGTAGGCGTCGGCAACCGTCTGGTTGATCCGGTCCCAGCTGAACACCAGACTGCGCGCCTCGCCCGCCTTGCCATGGGCGGCGCGCAGTTCGGGCTGTTCCACATATGCGCGCAGTGCCTCGGCGAAGGCGTGGACCGCGCCGGGCCGGATCAGGCGGCCCGTGCGGCCATCCTCAACCAGGCTGGCGCTGCCGGTTGCATCCGCTGCGACCACCGGCAGGCCGCAAGCCATGCCTTCCAGGGTGACATTGCCAAAGGTCTCGGTGGTGGAGGGGAAGAACAAAACGTCCATGGAGGCGACGGCCTTGCCCAGGTCTTTGCCGCCCATGAAGCCGGCAAAAACCGCCTGCGGCAGCCGCGTTTCCAGCCATGGACGGGCAGGGCCGTCACCTACGATCAGCGTGCGGTGCGCAACCCCGCGCCGCCGCAAATCGTCGATGGTGTCGGAAAAGACGTCGAGCCCCTTTTCCATTACCAGCCGGCTATGGAAGCCGATTACCACTTCATCGTTTCCGAAGCCCAGGCTGCGACGCCAGGCCATGTCGCGCAGGTCTGGATTGAACAGCTCCCGGTCTACCCCGCGTGACCAGATATCGATGTCATAATTCATCCGCTGGTCGCGCAAGACCTGCGCAAAACTCTCCGAAGGGGCGACCAATGCATCACAGCGGCGGTAGAAGCGCCGCAAGATCGCTTCAATCACCGGTTCGAACCAGGCCATATTGTAATAGCGGAAATAGGTTTCAAAACGGGTGTGGACTGATGCCAGCACCGGCAGACCTTGCTTGCGTGCCCAACTGACCGCGCGGTGTCCGCTCACGTCCGGGGCCGAAACATGGACGATATTGGGATCGAACGCGGCCAGATCGCGCTTGATCCGCTGATTGACGCCGCCTGACAAACGATATTCCGGGCGGCCCGGGATCGGCAGCGATGGCAGGCTGACAAGATCGCCGGTCGGTTCAAACGCCGGGTTGTCTATGGTCGGGGCATAGACCCTGACCTGTGCGCCCTGGCTGAGCAGGTAGCCGACCAGGCGATTCAGCGCCTGATTGGCCCCGTCGCGGACATAGTTATAGTTGCCGCTGAACAGCGCAATCCGCAGATCGGTGGTCTTCATCGTCGCGTTTTAGCCGATAGCAGTCGTCGTTGCCAGCATGATGCCAGCAACGCGCGGTCCGCCACTGCGATCAGGCCAGTTCCTTCTTGCGCCCTGCTTTCTTGCGCTCATGCGGATCAAGCAGAGCTTTGCGCAGCCGGATCGACTTGGGGGTCACTTCGACCATTTCATCATCGTCGATATAGGCGATCGCCTGTTCGAGCGTCATGATCCGGGGCGGCGTGAGGCGGATCGCGTCATCCTTGCCGGTCGAGCGAAAGTTGGTCAGCTGCTTCGACTTCATCGGATTGACTTCAAGATCATCCGGCTTGGCATTTTCGCCAATGATCATGCCTTCATAGATCTTGTCCTGCGGCCGCACGAACAGCACACCGCGATCTTCCAGGCTGTTGAGCGCATAACCCACCGCCTCGCCAGCGCAGTTGGAGATCAGAACGCCGTTGGGGCGGCCTTCGATCGGCCCCTTGTAAGGACCATATTTTTCAAACAGCCGGTTCATGATCCCGGTGCCACGCGTGTCGGACAGGAATTCGCCGTGGTAGCCGATCAATCCGCGGCTTGGTGCGCTGAAGGTGATGCGGGTCTTGCCGCCGCCGCTGGGGCGCATGTCGGTCAGCTCCGCCTTGCGGATCGCCATCTTCTCGACAACCGTGCCGGAGTGCTCGTCGTCAACGTCGATCACAACCGATTCGTACGGCTCGGTGCGGCCGCCTGCTTCGTCCTGACGATAGAGCACGCGCGGACGGCTGATCCCCAGTTCAAACCCTTCGCGGCGCATCGTTTCGATCAGCACGCCAAGCTGCAGTTCACCGCGCCCGGCAACCTCGAAGCTGTCCTTGTCAGCCGATTCGGTGACCTTAATCGCGACGTTCGATTCAGCCTCACGTTCCAGGCGATCGCGGATCATCCGGCTGGTGACCTTGCTGCCCTCACGCCCGGCCATCGGCGAATCGTTGACGGCAAAACGCATCGACAGGGTGGGCGGATCGATCGGCTGGGCATAAAGCGGCTCGGTCACCGAAGGGTCGCAGATCGTGTTGGCAACGGTGGCCTCCGTCAGTCCGGCGATCGAGATGATGTCGCCCGCGCGGGCTTCATCCACCGGCACCCGCTCCAGCCCGCGAAATGCCATCAGTTTGGAGGCACGGCCGGTTTCGACCACCTTGCCGTCCCGATCGAGCGCGTGGATGGGGGAATTGACCTTGATGGTACCGGACTGAACCTTGCCGGTCAGGATCCGGCCGAGGAAATTGTCGCGGTCCAGCAGCGTGACCAGGAACTTGAAATCGCCATCGACATCGGCCGCCGGGGCGGGAACGTGATCGACGATCTTTTCGAACAGCGGGGTCAGCGTACCTTCACGCAGCGCCGGGTCTTCATTGGCATAGCCGTTGCGGCCCGAGGCATAGAGCACCGGAAAATCGCACTGTTCATCGGTCGCGTCCAGGCTGACGAACAGATCGAACACCTCGTCCAGGACTTCCTGGATGCGTTCGTCCGGACGATCAACCTTGTTGACCACGACGATCGGCTTGAGACCCAGCGCCAGCGCCTTGCCGGTCACAAACTTGGTCTGCGGCATCGCTCCTTCTGAGCTGTCGACCAGCAGGATCACGCCATCGACCATGGAAAGGATGCGCTCCACCTCTCCGCCGAAGTCGGCATGACCCGGGGTATCAACAATGTTGATACGCGTGCCGTTCCATTCGACCGAGGTGCACTTCGCCAGAATGGTGATCCCGCGTTCTTTTTCCAGATCGTTCGAATCCATCGCACGCTCTTCGACACGCTGGTTTTCGCGGAAGGTGCCGGACTGGCGGAACAACTGGTCGACCAACGTGGTCTTGCCATGGTCAACGTGGGCGATGATCGCAATATTGCGCAGCGGCAGCGGGGCGGACATGGGTTTCTTTCTATCGGAACAGGTTGTTCGGGGGTCTTGGGCGCGTGCTGCGCCGCAACATTGGCCGCGCCCCTAGCCGAATGCGACGCCGGGGGCAAGGTGCAGCACTTCTCCTTGCAGACGGGGGCGAGCTGTGGTCAGTTGCAATCTGCGCAGGGTGCAAAAATATGGAGGGCAAGATCATGTTGGAATGGATGTTGATGCCGCTGCGGCGGTATGCCGAATTTTCGGGTCGTTCAAGGCGGCGGGAGTACTGGTCGTTCATGCTGCTGAACGTGATGGTCTCCGCGGTTCTCATTGGACCGATCTACGGTGCGCTTATCAGCAATTTGATGACTACCG
>JAFLDC010000009.1 GCA_017302775.1 Sphingomonadales bacterium | reverse complement strand
GGGTTGTCGATCGTGGCGATCACACGCAATCCACGGCTGTCTTCGGCCAGGGTTTCGACCCACCCGATCCGCTGGTCAGGGCGATGCTGCCAAAACAGCGGTAACGGGCCGGTCTGTTCGGCCAGGGTGCGGGCAAAAGCGCCATGCTTGATCATGTCGCGACCGGCATCGCGCTTGCCGAACAGGGCGGCATATCCGGCGAACTTCATTTCAGCAGTCCCGTCGCGCCGGTGCGGATCACGATACCGAGCAGGAGCAGCGCCAGCGCGCCACGTACCAGCCAGGTGACGGTAGCTTTCCACGCGCTTGACTTGGCATCACGCCAGGCTTGCAGCAGCTGACGCAGCTCGCTGAGATCGGAGTGGGCCGACGGATCGTCGAGCCCCATTCTGCTCAGCACCCGTTCGGCGCCGAGCTCGCTGGCTTCCTCGATAATCGCGCGCAGCGTCACCAGTTCAGCGCCCTGATCTTCGGCCTGGGCGACCAGTCGGGCAACCATTTCGTCGCGGTTCATGATTTGTTCCTTACCTCGTTTGGTGCCAGCCCCAGCATGGCGCGCTTCTCTTCGTTGCTGAGGAAGCTGGCGGTGCCGATTTGTGTCCACAGCCGCTCGCGGTCCTCGGCAAGCGCCGGAATTCGATCGAGGTCGATGGCGAGGTGCTGGTCAGGGAACCAGGTTTGCAGGCCTTCGCCCAGCGCGGAAAGCAGCTTGTTGGCCAATGGCAGCAGCGTCAGGCGCCACAGTGCGCGATTGGCTTCGCGGTAATTGGCGTAAGTTGCATCACCAGGCAGGCCAAGCAGCATTGGCGGCACCCCAAAAGCCAAGGCAATGTCGCGTGCCGCGGCCGCCTTCAACTCGGCAAAGTCCATATCGGCGGGGGACAGGCTGAGCGATTGCCATTTGAGCCCTCCTTCCAGCACCATCGGCCGCCCGGCGTTGGCATGACCGGCATAGGCGGCGTTCAGTTCCTGCTTGAGCCGGTCGAATTGATCGGCCGAGAGCCCGGCGCCATCACCGGGGTCATAGACCAGGGCGCCGCTGGGCCGGGCCGCATTTTCGAGCAGCTGCCGGTTCCATGCTGCCGCGGCGTTGTGAGTCAGCACAGCTTCCTCGGCAGCGGCCAGGCAACCCGCGCCATAGTGATCGTCGCCCGGGTGGAAAAAACGGATGTGAACAAGATTGGGCGATGCGTCGTCATCCAGCACCGGCAGTGTCAGCGTCGTATCGCCGACCTTGTAAGCATAGGCGCTGGGCCAGCCTTGCGCATCGGCGATCACGCTGACCCGCTCGGGCCGCAGGGCGAACAGCTCCACCGGCGTGCCCAGCGCGTCCTTGATCACCTGAACATAGGCATTGCCGTGCAGCAGCAGCTGGCTGGCCAGCGTTTCCAGCAGCGATTGCCCGGCGCTGGTGGCTTTCACCAATGCGGCGAGTTTGGGATCGACCGGAGCAAGCGCTGCCCCCCCGATCCCCTCCGCCACCAGCCTTACCGCGCGTTGCGCAACCGGATTGTCGACATATCCGCGCTTGACGCTGCGGGCATAGTCAAACGGCGCCTTGGCGCTGCCCTCGGCATAAAACCAGGGTGAGAGGAACGTGCGGCCCAAGGGCGCGCGTGCAGCTGTGCCGCCTTTGAAGGCGGCGGCTAGCGTTGTGAGGAAGGACATTCGAACCTCTCTGGATTGGTCCCGCTCCGTTCGAGCCAAACGGAGGCCGGGTCAGGTCAATCTGATCTTTGGTGCTGCCTGACCGTGCAGCATTAGCTCAGTCAGTGCCCACACTGTCGCATCGGCCCGGTCAGGGGATCGACCCGGGCCTTCGTAACCGCCGCCTGCCAACAGTCCGCACAACTCATCCTCCAGCATCGGGAACAGCCCGGCGTGGCGGACGCGGTGAGCTTCATAGAGCGCTGCGACCGGCTCGGCGCGGGCGGACTTGCCCTGCCGGGCATGAACCAGCTTGACCGGCAAGGTCAGGTCGGCCGCGCGCAGAACCGCGCCGACCATCGCCCCGCCCTGGTTGGCCTCGGCAATCACACGGTCGGCTTTCCACTGCGCGGCAGCATTGGCAACGGCGCGGGCCCATTTTTCAGGGCTGGCCTTGGTGACGCTGCAATCGGCGAGTACTCTGGCAATTCCATCATTACCAAGCGCGCAGACCACGATCCCGCAAGCATCGCCGTTACCGGAAGCGGGTGGATCAACCCCGATCACGGTGCGTACCGCGGGGCTGGTGACGGCTTCCTCCCTGACCTGTTCGAGCAAGGCGCGAGTCCACAGCGCGCCTGGCAAATCCGCAATCATTTCGCCGTCCAGTTCCTGCCGGCCCAGCAGCGATTTGCCGTACAGCCGCTGCACGGCCCGGACGAACCCCGGGGCGAGATTGGCCTTGTTGGCGAAAGTTGAGCCACGGGTGACGCGGACTTCACGATTCGCCAGCAAGCGTTGCAGCAACGGCACGGCGCGCGGGGTAGTGGTTGCCACCAGCCGCGGATCCGTGCCCAGGCGCAGCCCCAGCATCAGGTTGTCCCACGCCATTTCTGCACGACCGGCAGCGGCACCCCATTTGGCGATCTCGTCACACCAGCCGTGGCTGTGCTGCGGGCCGCGCAGGCTTTCCGGCTCACCCGCCGAATACAGGATGGCCTGGGCGCCATTGGGCCAGGTCAGCAGGCGGCGCGATGGCTCGAACCGCGGACGCCGCCCGCGTGGGGCGATCGCCAGCAGGCCGCTTTCACCCTCAACCATCACCGCACGCGCCTCACCCAGCGACGCACCAACAAGGGCGATCCGGGCGGCTGGATTGGTTTCGGCCTCTGCACGGACCCACTCAGCGGCGGCCCTCGTCTTGCCGAAGCCCCGACCGGCCAGGATCAGCCAGGTCAGCCATGCGCCGTCAGGGGGAAGCTGGCCATCATGCGCCCATAGCCGCCAATGTGTGCGCAATGCGCGTTGCTGGCGCAGGGACATCTGCGCCAGCAGCGCGCGCCGCTCGGCCGGGGGCAAGTCCATCAGCCATGCCGCGCGGCTTTCACTGGTCCGGCTCATCGCTATTGTCCTGCTGCGCCAACAGCGCCGCGTTGGCGGTGGAGCGGCGGCGCATCTCGTCGATCATCGCGTCAATTGAATCGAGCACCTCCTGTTCGTCTCGGTTATCGTCGAGTGCCCGTTTTCGGGCGATCGTTTCGCGGTGTGCGGCCAGTACCCGCAGGGCATTCGCCACGTCGAACTTGCGGCCGGGGTCCGGATTGCGCAGGTAGCCGAGCAGTTCCATTTCCAGCAGCTCATAACCCTCACACAAGGCCTCAAGCCATGCGGCAGCGAACTGCGGTTCCGTGCGCCGGGCCTGATAGGCCTTGGCGGTCGTGGTATTCGCGGCTTCAGCGGCAGCGGAAATATTGGACGTAGCCGCCAGATGTTGCAGGAATGGCGTGCGCCATCGTGTGTTGCGCGGTTCGCCGCGGTTGTTCCCCAACTTGCCGGGGGTGGTTTTCTTTGTTGTCATGAGGTTCCCTGTCGCACGCGGGAAGCGCGGTTGACCTGGCGAATCGGTCTATCGCGATGTTCCGTATTTGTGCCATAATAGCGTGACGATGTCAACACAAAATAACCAATATGGTTATCTGACTGCATCGCTTGCCGCCGACGGCCAGCCTCGATAAGCAGGCGCCGCATCTTGGGAAGTGAAGGGAAATTGCATGCTGCGCCGCCTCTATGACTGGACCATGGCAAAGGCGGTCCACCCTCACGCCGAATGGTGGCTGGCGTTGTTCGCGTTTGTAGAGGCCAGCTTTTTCCCCATTCCGCCGCATCCGTTGCTGGGGATCATGTGTCTGGCGGAACCGAAAAAGGCGATCCGCTTTGCCGCGATCGCCACGATCGCTTCGGTGGCGGGCGGGCTGCTGGGTTATGCCATCGGCTATTTCCTTTACGAAAGCCTGGGCACGCAGTTGCTGGCGCTGCTGGGCCTGACCGAGAGCTTCCCGCGCGCAGCCTGTTATCTGCGCGAATACGGGGCGGAGATCATCATGATCAAGGGGGCGACCCCGATCCCGTTCAAATTGCTGACGATCACCGCCGGGTTCATCGCCATGCCGCTGTTGACCTTCATCGGCGCGTCGATCGTCAGCCGGGCCATCAGTTTCATGATCGTCGGGGTGCTGTTCCGCCTGTTCGGTGCGCCGATCAAGGCCTTCATCGACAAATATCTGGGCCTTGCCACCGCCGGTTTCGTGGTGCTGGTGGTAGGCGGGTTTATCGCCGCCTCGATGCTGTCTGGCGGTTCTGAACAGGCCAGCGCCAAATGCGCCGCTGTTACGGTGCAGGCGGCCGCACCGTGAGCGCTGCCATCCAGCTCTTTCACTGCGCGAATGCGCGATCCTTCCGTGCGCTGTGGGCGCTGGAGGAACTGGGGCTGGATTACGACCTGACGCTGATGCCGTTCCCGCCAAGGTCGCGTTTTGAAGGGTACAGGGACATCAACCCGCTTGGCACGGTTCCAGCGCTACTGGTCGATGGCGGCTTGATGACCGAGAGCAGTGCGATCCCGCATTTTCTTGCCACGCGCTTCGGCCCGTCGGCATTGGCGGTGGCCGCGGACGAGCCGGATTATGCCCGCTACCTCAACTTCCTGTTCATGGGCGAGGCGACCCTGACTTTCCCGCAAGCGATCCATCTGCGCTACACCCGGTTGGAGCCGCCCGAGCGCCGCGCATCGCAAGCGGCTGAAGACTACGCCCTGTGGTTTGGTTCGCGCCTGCGCAATGCAGAGGCGATGATGCATGGCGATTATGCCGCGGCGGGCCGATTCACTATGGCGGACGTTTCAGTCGGCTATGCGGTGATGCTTGCCTTGTCGATCGGGCTGGATGCGCAGGGTACGCCGGGGATGGCGGCGTACCTTGACCGGTTGAGCGAGCGCGCCGGATTCCAGCGGGCCAAGGCAAAGCAGGCACCCGGGCCAAGCGCGGTCTGACCAGTCCGTCATTCAACGCGGGTCGGCATCGTATAGTTCAGCCCCAGCCGCCCGCCGTCCGGGTAAATTGTCTGCCCGGTAACGTAGGAGCTTTCTGAGGACGCCAGAAACACCGCGACCGCAGCCACCTCTGCCGGGTCGCCGCAGCGGCCCATTGGCGTGCGGCTGAGAATACGATCTTCGGCCGCCCGGTCCGTCATGATGCCTTTCAGCATTTCGGTCATGATCGATCCTGGACCAACCGCGTTCACCCGGATGCCTTTGGGGGCCAGGGCCAGCGCGGTGACGTTGGTCAATTGTTTCAGCGCCGCCTTGGACAGCGCGTAAGGGATCTGGTTGGGTATGCCGAGTACGGCGTTGACCGAACTGATGTTCACCACTGCGCTGCCCGGCGTCATCATCCGCGCGGCGGCCTGCGTGGCCCATAGCGCAGACTTGAGGTTGGTCGCCATGACCCGGTCGAAATCCTCCTCGGTCAGATCGTCAAGATTGGCGGCATGCGTTACGCCGGCATTATTAACGAGAATGTCGAGGCCACCCCAGCGCTCGCCAATCCGGGCGAATAGTCTTTCGATCTCGGCCTTGCGGGCAACGTCGATGATGATGCCCTCATGGCCGAGCTCGGCTGCCGTCGCCGTCAGCCGGGCGGCGTCGATATCGGCCAGCAGCAGATCGGCCCCTTCGGCGGCAAAAGCCTCTGCGATCGCCCTGCCGATGCCCTGCGCCGCGCCGGTGATAACCGCGCGCTTGCCAGCCAGCCGTCCGATCATCGCCCGACCGCGCGCGCTTCCGCTTCTGCAATCGCGGCTTCGGCAACCGGCCGCATCACGGCATAACCGGCAGCGTTGGGATGAACGCCATCGGGGCCGAATTCGTGCCGCAGCTCGCCATTCGGCCCCGCCAGCGGCGTGAAGTAGTCGGCATAGATCGCACCATGTTCCGCCGCGTAGGCCCTGAGCCAGGGATTAAGCTGAGCGATCCACGGGGCGGGCTGATGCTGGCGCGCCCAATCAAACCGGTCCGCCGGTGGAATCGAGCCCAGAATCACGGCAATGCCATTGGCCTGGGCCAGACTTACCATTGCCCGCACCGCATTCTTGTAAGCCTCAGGCGTGGTCGGCCCGGTATTGCCGGCAATGTCGTTGGTGCCGACCATAATATGGACGATGCGCGGGTGCAGCGCGACAACATCTTGCCAGAACCGCACCAGCAATTGCGGGCTGGTCTGCCCCGAAATGCCGCGCCCCAAACGGGTCGTGCCGAACAGGCCTGGATCGAGCGTGATCCAATTTTCGGTAATCGAATCGCCGATGAAAACCACTTGCGGTGGGTTGGCGGGATCGACCTGAGCATTGGCCGCCCGGTAACGGCATTGCCAGGCCCAGTCACTTTGCAGCACGTGCGGATCCAGCGCCCACAGCCCGTCGCGGCTGGAAGGACAGCTTGCTTCCATCATTCCTGGCGCGGGATAGCGGTTCACTGCGTTACCCGCATGGGCGGGCAGCGCGAAGGCCAGCGCAAGCCCAGCGATCAGCCACTTAACCAAGAATCCCGACCGCCGCGGCCGCGCGCGTAAACATGCCGATGATCGTTTGCACCTGCTCTGCGGTGTGTTCCGCGCAAAGCGAGCAGCGCAGCAGGGTCATGCCTGCTGGCGTCGCGGGCGGGCGGGCCAGATTGACGTAAAGCCCTTCCTTGAGCAGCGCTTCCCACATCATCGCGCCGCGTTCCAGATCGGGCATTACCACCGCTATGATCGCACTCTGCGGTTCGTCCGTGCCAAGCTTGAACCCCGCATCACGCAGGCCCTTGTGCAGGATCTTGGAGTTCTCCCACAAATGCGCGCGTTTGTTGCCAGCATGCATCAGCTTGCGGATCGACGTGGCTGCGGTGTGGACCACGCTGGGCGGCAGGCTGGCGGTGAACACGTAAGGGCGGCAGACCAGACGCATGATCTCGAACTTGGGGTGGTTCGAAACGCAGAAGCCGCCGACCGTCCCGACCGACTTGCTGAAGGTGCCGATCACGAAATCGACGTCATCAAGGCAGCCCTGATCCTCGGCCACGCCGCGCCCATTGGGGCCGATGAAGCCCATCGAATGCGCCTCGTCAACCAGCACCATGGCGCCGTTTTCCTTGGCCACGCGGATCATTTCTTTCAGCGGGGCGATATCGCCCAGCATCGAATAGACCCCTTCCAGCACCACCAGCTTGCCGGCCCCTTCGGGGATTCGTTTGAGGCGCTTTTCCATCGCCTCGATATCGTTGTGCTTGAACGGCACCACTTCGGCGTCGCCCATTTTGCAGCCGTCCCAAATCGAAGCGTGGCTGTCGATATCGAGCACGATGTAATCGCCTTTGCCGGCGATGGTTGAGATGATGCCAAGATTGGCCTGATACCCGGTCGAGAATACCATGGCGTGATCCATGGCGTAGAATTCCTTCAGCGCGTCTTCAACCAACCGGTGTCCGGCATAGGTCCCGTTCAGAACGCGGCTGCCGGTGGTGCCGCTGCCGAAATCGTCGAGCGCCTGCTTGCCCGCCGCGATCACGTCGGGGTCAAAGGTCATGCCCATGTAGTTGTACGTGCCAAGCAGGATCGTCGGCCGGCCGTTGCACACTGCTTCGGTCGGGGACAGCACCTGCTCCATCACCAGATTGAACGGATCGGTCAGCCCGGTCGAAAGCAGCTCGCGTCGCTGTTCGATCAACGGGTCGAATTTCGAGAAGAGGTCAGTCATCAGTAAAAAGTCACCCTAAAACTAGTCGCCACCCTGAAACAAGTTCAGCGTGATTGATGCGGGGCAGCGCGGAAACATCACCCCTGCAGCTTCACCACGGCGTCGATCAACTGGCCGTAATTCTCAATCTCGGCCTGCTGGTTCATGCTGATGATGATGTCGAACTCGTCCTCGATCGCAGCGACGAAATCCATCACGGTCAGGCTGTCGAATTCCAGATCGCCGGCGAAGGTGCTGGCATCGGTGATCGCCACGCCTTTTTTGTTGAACGGCTCGATCAGGGCAGCGATTTTCTCGGCAGTGGCGGCGCGATCCATGACTATTGTGCTCCGATAAAATTTCGACACGCCTTATGGCTGACGAATGGGGCCGAAAAGGGGCCTCGTCGCTCAATTGTCAAGCGCAATGGCCGTAAGGTCGCGCGCGATGCAACTGCCGCACGATGCCGTGCGACAAAGTCATACACTTTGCTGAATGACAAGTGCGCGCGGGGTGGCCATTGCAGAAGCGGCAGAACTGAATGGCAAGGCAAGGAACCCGACAATGCCCGAGGCTGCAATTGCCCTTAACCGCTTTGGCCTGGGTTTTCGGGCTGGCGATCCGCCGCAGACCGATGTCCGGCGGGGCTTGTTGCAGCAATTAGACCGGTTCGATCCCGCCCCGCCGCTGTTGCGCGGTCTGGCCGCGACCCCGACCGTGATCACGCAGCTCGCACAGTATCAGCAATCGCGCCGGGATATGCGCAAGGCGAACCAGCCAGACCCGGATGCAAGGTCGGCGGGCGATGCCAAGCGGGCAAACGACGGTAACGCGCGGCAGGACCTGCGCCAGAACTACGTCGCAGCGGTTGGTGCACGCGCGCAATTGGCGATTGCAACAGATACGCCGTTTGTGGAGCGGCTGGTGCACTTTTGGTCAAACCATTTTGCCGTATCGGCAGATAAGGCGGCAGTGCTCAGCCTCGCCGGCCCGTTCGAGAACGAAGCGATCCGTCCCCACGTGCTGGGAAAATTCAGCGACGTGCTCGCTGCTGTGGAACAGCATCCGGCGATGTTGCTCTATCTTGATCAGGCACAGTCGATCGGTCCCAACAGCGCGCTCGGCTTGCGGGCCGGGCAACGCGGCAAGGACCGCGGTCTTAACGAAAACCTGGCACGGGAAATCCTTGAACTTCATACCCTGGGGGTTCGTTCCGGCTATTCCCAGGCCGATGTAACCGAACTGGCCCGGGCGCTGACCGGGTGGACGGTGGGGGGGCTATCGGCGCAGCCGCGGTTGCGGGGGCCGGGGCCGGGCTTCTGGTTTGCGGACATTTTGCATGAGCCGGGACAGCGAACCATCATGGGAAGGCGATATGCCCAGGCCGGGCAGGCTCAGGCACGGGCCGTGCTGGATGATCTTGCGGTTCATCCGTCAACGGCACGGCATATCGCGACCAAACTGGCGCGGCATTTCTGCACGGACGAACCGCCCGTCAGTCTCGTTACGCGGCTCGAGCAGGCCTTCCTGCGCTCAGGCGGGGACTTGTCCGCAGTTTACCTCGCATTGATTGAGAGCGGCGAGCCCTGGGGGCGCTTTCCGGCCAAATTCCGCACCCCTTGGGACTGGACGATCGCCGCATTGCGCGTTGCCGGGCAGCGGGATTTTCTTGGCAACCGGGCGGCCAGCGTGTTGCAGCAACTGGGGCAGGCGATCTGGCGGCCCGGATCGCCTGCCGGGTTTGACGATATTACAGCCAGCTGGGCCGGGCCCGATGCGCTCTATCGCCGGGTCGAGCTGGCTGAACGGCTGGCCGACCGATTGGGCGCGCTCGATGCCCGCGTGGTGAGTGAGCCGGCTTTTCCCGGCACGCTTTCAGCCGCTACCCGGCAGGCCATCGCCCGGGCTGAGAGTGGCAGCCAGGCCCTGGCGCTGTTTCTGGTTTCGCCCGAAATGCTGCGGAGGTAACATGCTCGACCGGCGACAAATCCTGATCGGGGGCGGCTTGCTGGGCGCGGCAACATTCGCGCCGCAGCTGGCCTTTGCCCGCACCGCTAGCGCACGGCGGCTGGTCTATATCATCCAGCGTGGTGCGGCCGACGGCCTTGCAACGCTCGCGCCAACGGGCGACCCGGCTTTCACCGGCCTGCGCGGTGATCTGGCCGACTATTCCGGCGGCGCGCGGTTGGACAGCCTGTTCACTCTGCACCCGGCCCTGGCGCAGGTTGCCCAGCTATATGCGGGAAAGCAGGCGCTGTTTGCGCATGCAGTGGCCTCGCCTTATCGTGACCGGTCCCACTTCGATGGCCAGAACGTGCTGGAAACGGGGGGTCTGCGGCCATACGAGCGCAAGGACGGCTGGATCAACCGCCTGCTCGGCTTGCTGTCCGGTTCGCCGGTCCGCGCGCTGGCCCTGGCGCCTACGGTGCCGACCGCCTTGCGCGGTTCGGTGGAAGTGAGCAGCTATGCCCCCTCTGCCTTGCCCGACACCAGCGAGGATTTGCGCCAGCGGGTCAGCGATCTGTACCAGTCCGATGCGCAGTTGCATGGCCTGTGGGAACAGGCGCAGGCCACTCGCGCCATGGTCGGTGCCGAAGCTCTGACGGGTGGCCGCGGTGGGGCTGCGGCGGGCCGGTTGATCGCGAGCCTGATGGCCGGAGCCAATGGCGCAGGCGTCGTCATGGTTGAAACCAATGGTTGGGATACCCACTCCGGCCAAAAAGCGCGGATGAGTGCGCAGCTCGGCGGGCTTGATGCGTTGGTTGGTGCTCTGCGCGATGGCTTGGGCCCGATGTGGAATGATACGTTGGTGATCGTCGCCACCGAATTCGGACGGACCGCTGCGATCAACGGGACTGGCGGCACCGATCATGGCACCGCATCGCTGGCGATGCTGCTGGGCGGAGCGATTGCCGGTGGGCGAACCATCGCTGACTGGCCGGGAATAAGTTCAGCCCAATTGTACGAAGGCCGCGATCTCCGGCCCACCCTGTCGATGGAGACCCTGGTCGGAAGCGCTGTGGCCGCGCATTTTGGTCTTGATCCTGCGGACGCGATTCCGCGCCTGTTCGCCGAGGCGGCGGGCAAACCGCTGGCAGGCCTGATCCGCAGTTAAGCGGCTAGCCAGCCTTCTCGACCAGTCCCTTTACCGCCGCCATGAATGGCCCGATCGAGACCGGCTTCGCCAGGTAGCCTTCGGCTCCCGCATCGCGAATCCGCTCTTCGTCGCCCTTGCCGGCATAGGCAGTGACGGCAAGGACCGGAATCTGGCGCAGCACGCTGTCCTTCTTGGCCGCTTCGATCAGATCGAGCCCCGAAACGTTCGGCAGCTGGATGTCCATAATGATCAGGTTGGGCACGAATTGCCGGGCCGCATCCAGTGCAAGCAGCCCGTCGGCACAGGGCTCCACCGCGTAACCGTGTGCCTTCAATACGTCGCAGAACAGCTTGCGGTTGAGGTCGTTGTCCTCGACAACAAGGATGCGCTTTGCCATGAGCGCAGCCCTAGCCTCTGCCGGAGTCTCTGACAATTCTGCGCGAACCCCAATCCCCGGCTTACGATCCCGCCGCCCTGGCGCTGGCTGCGCTTGGCTGGGTGCTGGGGGATGAAGACCGCGCCGGTCGGCTGCTGGCTCTGACCGGGCTGACGCCTGATGCTCTGCGGGCCGGGCTGGGCGATGCCGCCGTGCTGGGTGCGGTGCTGGACTTCCTGGGCCAGCATGAGCCCGATCTGATTGAAGCGGCGGAACATCTGGGGGTTGAACCGGCTGAATTGATGGCTGCGCGAGAGAGGTTGTAGAGATATGGCGAAACCGCTGATTATCAGCGATTGCGACGAAGTGCTGCTGCACATGATCGTCCCGTTTGGGGAATGGCTGGATGAAACCCAGCCGGTCTCGTTCAAGCTGATCGGCAACGATTTTTCCCGCGCAATCCGGAGCAAGGACAGCGGCGAGCCGGTACCGCCGGAAGAGATCTGGCGGTTGTTGGGCCTGTTCTTTGATAACGAGATGCATCGCCAGACCCCGATTGCCGGAGCGGTAGAGGCGATCAATGCGCTGAAGGACCATGCCGACGTGGTGATCCTGACCAACCTGACCGACCGCCATAATGAACCACGCCGCCAGCAGTTGCTGGCACACGGGATCGACGTACCGGTGTTCACCAATCAGGGCCCCAAAGGGCCGGCACTGCAGTCCATTCTGGACAAGTATCAGCCAAGCCATGCGGTGTTTATCGATGACCTGGCACAGCATCACGGATCGGCGGCCGATATGGTTCCTCATATCGATCGTCTTCACCTATGTGGTGAGCCAACCTTGGCCCCGCATATTACCTGCGGATTCGAGGCGGGCCATGCCCATGCCCGGATCGACACCTGGGAGCATGCCTTGCCGTGGCTGCTTTCGCGGATTGAAGGACAAGATTGATGAGCATCGACCAGCGCCTTGCCGAACTTGGCATTACCTTGCCCGAACCGGCCGCCCCGGTGGCGGCTTATGTTCCCGTGGTTGAAGCTGGCGGACTGGCTCACGTTTCGGGCCAGATTTCGATTGTCGGCGGCCAACTCCTAAAAGGAAGGCTGGGCGAAGACCTGACGCTTGACCAGGGAGCCGAAGGGGCGCGGGCCTGCGGGTTGATGATCCTTGCGCAACTCAAGGCCGCACTCGGCTCGCTCGATCGGGTTGAACGGATCGTCAAGCTCGGTGTGTTCATCAATTCGGCGGGGTCATTCACGGATCAGCCCAAGGTCGCCAATGGCGCCTCAGAACTGATGGTCGATGTCTTTGGAGAGGCCGGAAAGCATGCGCGCAGTGCTGTCGGCGTGCCCTGTTTGCCACTGGGCGTGGCAGTAGAAGTGGATGCCATCGTTGCTGTTCGCCCTGCTTGATCGCTGGCGCTCGCCGCCGCCAAAGTCCGAAAAGGTGAGTTGGCTGGGATCGGTCAGCTATGCGCATCGGGGGCTGCATGTGCCCGGCGTGCCGGAAAACTCGCTGGCCGCGTTTCGCGATGCCATCGATCGTGGGATGGGTATCGAGTGTGATGTGCAGCGCACAGCCGATGGCCATGCCGTGGTATTTCATGATTTCGAACTGGACCGGCTGACCGCCGAAACCGGGCCGGTCGAAAGTCGGAGCGTTGCGGCGGTGACCCGGATTGAACTGATCGGCAGTCATGACCGGATCCCGTCGCTGCGCCGCATGCTCGACGAAGTGGCCGGGCGGGTTCCCATCCTGATCGAGATCAAGTCACAGCGCGGCAGTTTTCGCAATGCGGGCGCACTGTGTCAGGCGGTGCGCCGGACATTGGAAGGCTATGCCGGCCAACACGCCATCATGAGCTTCGATCCCCGGGTGGTGCGGTGGTTCGCGGATCGTTCCCCGCTGACCGTGCGTGGGCTGGTGGTAACCGAGGAAAACGACAAGGCACTGCCCGGCATGATCCGCCGCCGCGCCTTCCTGTGGAAGGCCCGTCCCGATTTCCTCGCCTATGACATCCGCGATCTTCCCAGCCGTTTCGCCGCGGGGCAGCGCAAACGCGGCTTGCCGGTGCTGACCTGGACCGTGCGCAGCGCCGAGCACCGTGAGCGTGCTGAAGAATTTGCCGATGCATCGATCGCGGAGGGCAGCGGGGTCGCGTGATCGAAGCCAGGATCGCACCTTCGGTGGGCTGCCTGCCTGCCGGTGAGTGGGATGCGCTGACCGGCGGTAATCCCTTCATGAGTCATGCCTTCCTGACCGCGCTGGAAGATTACGGTTCGGTTGGCCCCGGTACGGGCTGGAGCCCCGCCCCGATTACGATCGCGGCGGCGGATGGTTCTTTGGCGGCGGCCTTGCCAGCCTACCTCAAAAGCCACAGCCAGGGGGAATATGTCTTCGACCATGCTTGGGCCGATGCCTGGCACCGGGCCGGTGGCAACTACTACCCCAAGTTGCAGGTCGCCGCGCCGTTCACCCCGGCCACGGGACCGCGCCTGTTGCTGGCCGACGATGCGCTGGCCCTGCCACTGCTGCGTGCGGCCGAACAGGTATGTAGCGAAAACGGGCTGTCATCAGCCCATGCCACCTTCATTGCGCCAGAACAGATCCCCTTGTTCGAGCGGGCCGGATGGCTGATCCGCACAGACATCCAGTTCCATTGGGAAAATCGGGACTATCGCAGCTTTGAAGACTTCCTGGGGGCGCTTTCATCGCGCAAACGCAAGGACATCCGCAAAGAACGGGCCGCCGCGCAAGATGGCGTGGAGATTCGCACGCTGTCCGGTCGCGCGATCGGAACCGCAGAATGGGATGCGTTCTGGGTATTCTACCAGGATACCGGCGCGCGCAAATGGGGCCATCCCTATCTGACCCGTGCCGCGTTCGACCGACTGGGCGAGCGGATGGGCGATCGAATTGTGCTGGTTATGGCTTATCTCGATGGGGTGCCGGTGGCGGCTGCGCTGAACTTCGCCGGCCCTGACACGCTCTATGGGCGGTACTGGGGCGCCGTGATCGAAAAGCCGTTCCTGCATTTCGAGTTGTGTTACTATCAGGCGATCGATCTCGCGATTGCGCTGGGGTTATCCCGGGTCGAGGCAGGGGCGCAGGGCGGGCATAAACTGGCGCGTGGATATCTGCCCACGCGGACCTGGTCAGCCCATTACATCGTTCATCCCGGATTTCGCAGCGCTGTTGGCGAGTTTCTCGAACGCGAACGAAGCGGAGTCGCCGATGACCAGATGCACTTGGCCGGGCGGGCGCCCTTTCGCCAAGGCGCCTAGCGCAACAGCTCAGGCTGCGCGGCGGTTGGCAGCGGACAGCCATTCGCGGGCCCGCCGCTGTGCCTCGGCCACTTCGCGGGCGGTCATCTCGTCGCTGATATCGGCCCGGCACAGCGCGGCTTCGGCATGGCCGGCCACGGCCGCCAGGTTGAACCACTTGTGCGCTTCGATCAGGTCACAATCCACGCCGTGGCTGCCGGTCGAATAAGCAACGCCCAGATCATAATAGGCGCTGGTTTCACCTTGAGCAGCGGCGGCGAGGCAGGTTGCGACCAGCAGGTCTTCTCTGCTCTCATCGGCGGGATGTGCCGGTCCGCCGAATGGGTTGGCGGTGGTGGCGGTGTTGATCCAGGTAGCACTCATTTGATTTACCCCCTTTTGGCGAAAGGTCCTTTTCGCCGTGCCCCCTCAAAGTTACCGATCGTAGTCAACAAAAGGTTAACGTCGCCGCAGAATTCTGCGGAGCCGTTCATCCGCCTCTCAGGTGCACCAAATTATGGCGCGCCGGGATTGCCGCTTGTGCGGGAATATCCGGAGCCCTATAGGCCCGCTCGAACTGGTGCGGGAGGTCAGCGGGAATGCCCGAGGCCGCAGGGCCCGGACACCCTGCCAGTTGAATTGGAGAGTATATGGCGACGATTCTCGGCGAAGAAATTGACGTCCTGGCCAAGGCAAAGCGTGCGATCTCTGGCGACTATGCGCCGAGCGATAGCGATGCTTACATGTCCGAGGCGCAGCTCGATTACTACCGGCGGTTGCTGCTGGAATGGAAGAAGCTCATTCTCTCTGCGGCCCAGGATACCCTGCAGCAATTGCAAGACGGCCCCATTCGCGAGCCTGACCTCAATGATCGCGCGTCGAGCGAGACCGATTGGGGGATCGAACTTCGCACCCGTGACCGCCAGCGCAAGCTCATCACCAAGATTGACGCGGCATTGCGCCGAATCGAGGACGGCGAATACGGCTATTGCGAAGTGACGGGCGAACCAATCGGTCTTGGACGCCTGTCTGCGCGTCCGATTGCGACAATGACGGTTGAGGCACAGGCTGCTCATGAGCGCCGCGAAAAGATTTCTCGAGATGATTGAGGGGCTTGCCTGAAACGTACTGAATTGCTGGGGCGTTAACCGCTTTTTTGCCAGCCCCGTTGTATGTTTTGACAGGTTGCAACTCACACAGGCGCTCTGCCAAGGAGCACTTGGCTGACGCAGAGCGACGAGAGGCAGGTAATGAGCGATAACGAGAATCGGCAGATTGGACGCGACAGCCTGTTCGTTCTGGCCGATCTTCGCATCGATGGAATAGAAGGCGAGCAGGGTATTCGCGTGCGCAATCTCTCGTCAGGCGGGATGATGGCCGAAGGATCCTGCAAGGTTCTGCGTGGCCAGCTGGTGTGGGTTAATCTGCGCAACCTCGGCTGGACTGAGGGATTGGTTGCCTGGGTTCAGGATAGCCGGTTCGGTATTGCGTTTCGCGATGAAATCGATCCGCGGCTTGCCCGTACCACCGTGTCGGGGGGGCAGACCGGAACGCATACGCCGCGTTTTGTACGACCACCGCTCAGTCAGCAGGAATCCGGCGATCTTCGCAAGATCTGACCCTATCTGGCCGTAATGGGCCTGTCCGCTCGCGGAAAAGTCCGTTAGAGCCGCCAGGCCATGCACTCGCGCTTTGTTCGTTTTGCCGTATTGACCTTGGGCTGCACCCTTGGCGGATGCTTTGGTTCTGACGACCGACCGGTAGAAGTTGCGGTGATCGGCCCTTCGGCCGGTGCCTTTACGCCGGGCCCACGCCTGCCCGTCGCTGCGCAGTTGCTGCGGGGCGCCACGATCGAGGGTCTGGTGGGTTTTGACGAGCAGGGCCGCGTTGCGCCCGCACTGGCAGATCGCTGGATCGTGACGGACGACGGGTTAAGTTACATCTTTCGGCTGCGCGATGGGACCTGGGCCGACGGCTCGCAGATCACCGGCGAGAGCGCGCGGGCGGCTCTTGTCAGGGCTATTGCAATACAGCGCGGTACCCCGCTGGGGCAGGATCTTGCAGTGATCGCCGAGGTTCGCGCCATGGCCGGCCGGGTTATTGAACTGCGTTTGTCCTCGCGTCAGCCCGAGATGTTGCAGATACTCGCTCAACCTGAATTGGGGCTGGTTCACGCCAATCGCGGCGCGGGACCGATGCGATTGCGCCGCGAAAAGGACAGTGCACTGCTGCGTCCGATCCCGCCCGAGGATCGCGGCATGCCGCAGGACCAGCGCTGGGCGCAGCGGGCGCGGCGGCTGGAACTGATTTCCTTGCCGGCCAAAGCGGCTCTGGAACGGTTTACCGCCGGTTCGCTCGACGTGGTGCTGGGCGGAACTTTGACGGATTTTCCACGGCTTGACGCGGCTGGAGTGGCACGCGGTGCAATCCGGCTCGACCCCGTGACGGGTCTTTATGGCCTGGCGGTGGTCAGCACGGAAGGATTCCTTGCGCAGCCCGCAAACCGTGAAGCCATGGCCATGGCGCTTGATCGTGAAGCACTGGCCGCGACGCTTAATTTGAACGGCTGGATGATCACGACCCGCGTGGTCAATCCTGGTTTGCCGGGCGACAACGGGACGATCGGGGAACGCTGGACCGGGCGCACGCTGGAGGAGCGCCGCGCGCTGGCGGCAGCGCGGGTCGCCGACTGGAGGGGCGGAGATGATCGTCCCGCCCCTATCCTGCGCTTGGCCTTGCCGCAGGGCCCTGGGGCAGACCTGCTGTTCAGTCGGATCGAGCAGGATTTCAAGGCGATCGGAATTGAACTGCGGCGGGTCAGTCTCGACGCCAGTGCTGAGCTGCGGTTGATTGACAGCACCGCAAGCCATGCCGATCCGCAATGGTTTTTCAGTCGGCTTAGCTGCGTCAGCCTGCCCGCCGCTTGTAACCTGCTGGCGGATCGCTTCGCGGAACAGGCCCGAGCGGAACCCGACCCCGTCAAACGCGCGGAGCTGGTGTCCCAGGCCGAAGCGCAACTGACTGTGGCCAATGGCTATATTCCGATTGGCGCGCCGGTTCGCTGGTCGTTGGTTGGCGGCTCTGTCACCGGCTTTGCCGTCAATCGCCTCGCCGTGCATCCCTTGATGTCGTTGGCAATGCTACCCAAATAGAGCCTCGCCGGCGAATTGCCCGGCCTGACCGAGGATATCTGGAATGGTCGATACAGGTAACCTGCGCCGAATGAGCGCCGAGCTGCCTTTGGGCACCGATGCGCTTTCGGTACGCCGCCGGATCGAGGCGCTGGAGCAAGTACTGGAGGGCATGATTACCGTTCCGGGTGTGAACCGCAAAGTCGGTCTGGATGCCCTGCTTGGATTGGTTCCAGTGGCGGGCGATGCGATTGCTGCGGCATTGGGCCTCTATCTGGTTTGGGAGGCGCGCAATCTGGGCATGTCCAAGTGGCATTTGTGGCGGATGGCGGGAAATGTCGGGATCGATACCTTGATCGGTGCTGTGCCGGTAGCGGGCGATCTGTTCGATTTCGTCTACCGCTCCAATTCCCGGAATCTCAAAATCGTGCGCAAGCATCTCGACAAGCATCACCCGGCGACCAAAACTATCGTTGGCTGATCGAACTGGGATAGGGCCGCGCGCCCGTCGTCTGCCGGGGCGGCTGAACGACTCGCGTAGATCCGCCGTTTACGAGAAATTAACCTTTCTCTTTCATTGGTCATATGGTTAATGGCGTTCAACAGTCCTTACCGAAGGGTTGTTGACCGCGAACCGGGGCGAGAAGGGGACCACCCATGCGCGTGTTGTTGATCGAGGACGAGCCTACCACGGCCCGAGCCATCGAACTGATGCTTACGACCGAAGGCTTTAATGTCTATTCGACCGATCTTGGCGAGGAAGGCCTCGATCTGGGCAAGCTATATGATTACGATATCATTCTTCTCGACCTGAACCTGCCTGATATGCACGGCTATGATGTGCTGAAAAAGCTGCGCGTCGCCAAGGTTCAAACCCCGGTTCTGATCCTGTCGGGCATTTCCGAAATGGATTCGAAAGTCCGCAGTTTCGGTTTCGGGGCTGACGACTATGTTACCAAGCCGTTCCACCGCGAGGAGCTGGTGGCGCGGATTCATGCGGTTGTGCGCCGTTCAAAGGGCCATTCGCAATCCGTCATCCGGACCGGCAAGCTGGCGGTGAACCTTGATGCCAAGACCGTCGAGGTTGATAGCGCGCGGGTTCATCTGACCGGCAAGGAATATGCGATGCTCGAGCTGCTGTCGCTGCGCAAAGGCACTACGCTCACCAAGGAAATGTTCCTCAACCACCTGTATGGCGGGATGGACGAACCCGAACTCAAGATTATCGACGTGTTCATATGCAAGTTGCGCAAGAAGCTTGCCCATGCCTGCGGCGGTGAAAATTATATCGAAACCGTCTGGGGCCGCGGCTATGTCCTGCGCGATCCGGGTGAAGAGGCTGAAGCCGCCTGACAGCAATTTTTTGGTTACGCCTGACGGCCCGCCTTAACCGGCGGGCCGTTTTTTGATGAGCTCTCGCCTTCGTTCAAGCCGAACGCGGGTCAGTCTATTCTGTCGAAGTAAGTGGTAGCCGAATTCGGAACGGTTTTTCCGCCCCAGACAATGGTTTCAGTCATCGAGCGCTGGTCTTTCGACACGGTATAGACGCGGGTCGAAACCGGGGATCCGTTTTTTGCCAACGTCATGACCAGTGTGTTCGGCGCGGGCCTTCGCAACGAAACGGTGTCGATAAAGTCCATATCGCCGGTAACGGGCGCAGGAACACCATCCAGCGCTGCAGTTGATTTCGCTCGTTTCGTTATCCCGTCAGCGCCTGTCATTTCGACAATGGTGGTCCATTTCTGTTCCGGCGAAATGCTGAAGACGATGGTTACGCGCTGCGGTCGCTCCTCGACCGGGATACGATCGACGTTAAGAGACCAGCTGCCGACCAG
>JAFLDC010000089.1 GCA_017302775.1 Sphingomonadales bacterium | reverse complement strand
GGATAGTCCGCAACCGAATTCAGGCCGGTAATCGTCACGTCGATGCCGTCGAAATCGCCGCCCAGCCCGACATGATCGACGCCGATACGCCGCGCGATATAGTCGATATGATCGGCCACATCGCGGACCGACCCGGTCGGCATCGGGTTGGCCGTCACCCATGCTTCAAGCGCAGCCTTGGCCCGCGCCGGATTGCCGCGATGCAGCGTTTTCAGCCGCGCTTCCTCGGCGTCCTTGTTGGCGCCCCATTGTCGCGCGGCGTCAAGCACGAACGGAGGGTAGAAGTTGACCATCACCAGCCCGCCATTGGCCTTCAGCGCATCAAGCGCGCTATCCGGCACATTGCGCGGATGCGGGTTTACGCCAAACGCATTGGAATGGCTGGCAATGACCGGTGCCTTGGCGATCCGCAGCACATCGAGCATGGTTTCCTCGCTGACGTGCGAAATATCGACCAGCATGCCCAGTCGCTGCATTTCGCGCACGACGTTTTCGCCCAGCGGGGTCAATCCGCCATGGACCGGGGCATCGGTTGCGGAATCCGCCCAGGCGTTGTTTTTGGAGTGCGTCAGCGTCATATAACGCGCGCCCAGCGCGTACATCTGACGCAGCACTGCCAGGCTCCCGCCGATCGAATGACCGCCTTCCATACCCATCAGGCTGGCGATCCGGCCCTTGCCCCACGCAGCTTCAACGCAGGCAGAATCAACGCAAAACATCAGATCCTGCGGATAACGGGCGATCAGGCGGCGCGTCACCTCGATCTGTTCAAGCGTTGCCTGGACGGCGGCAGTGTCGGAATGGCTGGCCGAGACATAGACCGACCAGAACTGCGCCCCGACCTTGCCCGCTCGCAGCCGCTTCAGATCGGTGTGCATCGGGGCAAAGCCGCGCGCCGGGTCGGCCGTTCCGGCGGTGTCGGTAAAATCGAACCCGTCCAGCACGTTCTTGCGCCGGTCACGCAGGGCGTCCGGCACGTCGTTATGCCCATCCCAGATCGGCGATGCGGCCAGTGCGGCCATGGCCACCTGCTCCGGCGAGCGGACCGGCTTGGCCGGTGCCGCGGCCGCGGCGGCCAACATTCCGCTCAAAACAATCAGGCTGGCAAACCGCGCGGCGAACATCGCAATACTCCTCAGGATTTTACCGGAACGCAATCCATGAACCAGACCACATCCTTGATCTCGGAATATTCATAGAACGTGCCAGTAAGCTTGACGCTTTTGCCGGGTTTGAGCTGAAGCGCAAACACCGAATTTCCAGGGGCGAGCAAGCAGCTGACCTCAGCCAGGTTCGCGGCCATGTTCGGCAGGCGCAGGGCCAGCTCGTGCGGCTGCAGGATCTTGTAGGCGACACGGTACTTGTCGCCATCCTTGACCACATATTCAACCTGCCCGCTGAGGGTGAACTTGCGGCCCTTGTAGCGCTGCGGAATAGTCAGCGCATTGCGTTCGGCATCCTTGGAGATCTGCTGCGAGAATTCCTGCGCGCTGGTGGCTACCGGGGCGACGTTGGATGCGGTTCCGGTTCCACCCTTCTTCGCCGCGAGGCGCCCTTCCTTGCCGCCCTTTACCTGAGCGAGCAGACCGCACAGCTCGGCCTTGACGAGGTCGGCCTTGGTCCCCATCCCGGCCGGCAGCTTGGCCACGATCTGGATCGTGCCCACCCCGCCCGGTGCAACCGTGGCATTGGCCGTGATCGGAAAGCCACGCGCTTTGCCGGTGCTGGCCTGTTCGAGCAGCAATTCACCGTTCTGTGGTTCGGCCGCAATAACGATGTAACCCCGCTGCGCGGCGAGCGACTGCAGCTGGAGAATGGCGATATCGGGCGGCAGGTCCGCCACGGCGGTCTGGGCGGTAAACCGCAATCCGGTGATCGGGTTGCCCTTTTTCTGAAAGGTATCTTCGCAGGTTCCGGCCCGGGCCGCGGCCGGTACAACAGCGCAGCCAAGCAGAACGGCACCGCCGAGAAGCGATAATGGACGCATGTTTCAATAATCCTTTGTGGGATTGGTTATATGTCTAGGAACATCGGTGCAGTATCAATGTCAAGCACCCAGCGCGCTCACTGACCGTCATCCCAGCGCTCCAGCCATGTCGAGCAGCTTGAGCATGACCGCGGCGCCGCACTGCTTTGACCGGGCGTTGGGATCGAACTTGCCATCAGCCACATATTTGCCGCGCGAATAGAGCGTGGAGAAAGACCACAGGTAGGGGCTGGCTCGCCCTGCGCGGCGATAGCCGAAGCCGTTGTACGCCTCCAGCCGGTACAGGCAGCGCGGCAGGCTCCAATCGCTTTGGCCCGTCAGGCCAAGCAGGCGCATCGCATCTGCCGCGCTGGCCTCCCACGAGCTGGGCGGGAGCCAGACACTGGGCCTGCCTGCGGGAACCTGGCGGGTACGCTGGGTCAGCGGGAAATCGCCGTTGTGCATGTGCGCCCGAAAATTGAAGCTCGCCTCCAGCCCGTGCGTCGCGGCGATGAAGAACCAGGGAATGCCCAATTGCTTGCCCAACCGTTCGTAGCGCGATCGTGACTGCATCATCATCGTCAGATGCCACTGCGTACTCTCGCTGAATTCAGGGCGGATCCGGGCTGCCGCGAACCATGCAGCATATTCGTCAGCCAGAGCCTCGAACTTCAGGGTGGTGGCAACGGGGGGAAGAATTTCCTCCACCTGCGGCAAATTGCCAGCGGGCAGGTCAAACGGTCCGGCCGACGATAGCGGCGGTTCATTGTCGGGATCGGCCGTGATGGCCTGACGATCGGGCCGTTGCGGCGACGGAAACGACAGGCCCGCCGCCGGCGCCGACCCGCCACCGGCGAACCAGGCATCGGGCGGATCGTATTCGCTGCGATGCAGCTTGGCGAGCAGACCGCCGGCCTTCTCGGCCAGAATCGGCGCCGGACGCTCCGCCCGGTCAATCAGCGCGACCAGCCGCGGCATGGCGATCTGGTAAAGCTGGTCCGGCACGATGGCGGCCTGGCCAAGGTGAAAGTCCAGCGGCGATGGCGGCAGGCGCAGCGCCTTGGCCTCCTGCTCAAGCTTGAGCAGCTCACCGATCAGTCCGGCCACCTGCAACGCGTCGCCCGGCACCAGCGCGCGCACCGGCTCGGGCAATTTGGCGCCCAGGATGCCGCGCAAATCCGGACCGGCCAGTGCAGCGCTGAGCGCCGCACCGCCGTAAAGGAAGTCCCGCCTGTTCCAACGCGCCGTCATCGACTCGCCTCCCGCCGAGAGGCTAGCACTTTCCGGCGGTTGGACCCAAGCGGGGTTGTGTCAGCCTTCGGCTTCGCGCTCGAACGCGGCACTGCCACCCAGCTTTGCCGCGATCCGCCCCAGCATTGCCAGCACCACCACCGCGATCACCGTGGCCAGGATCGCATAGGTATAAAGTCCGGCCAGATCATCGCTGATGCCCAGCTTGCCCAGTGTAGCCTTGATTGCATCATTCCAGGCCAGCGCCGCGACCAGCCCGAGAGAGGCCGATGCGAGCGAAATCATGGTTTGCACCATCGCGCGTGGATCCGTCATCTTGTATGCTCCCCTTTGAAGGATAAATGCCGCGCGGCACAATATTCGCGCCGATTGGCGGAGCAAGCATGGTTGCGTGCTTGCGCACAGCTCTGTTCCATGCTGCGGAGCGGCCATGGAATTGCTGCACAATCCCGTCACGCTGATGCTGGCCGTGCTGGCCGTTATCATCCTGGGGCTGGCGAAAGGCGGCTTTTCCGGCCTGGGCGCGCTGGCCACGCCGCTCTTGGCTTTGCAACTGCCCCCGGTCCTGGCGGCAGCCGTGCTGCTGCCGGTACTGCTGGTCCAGGACGTGGTCAGCGTTTGGTCTTATCGCCGCACCTGGGATGGCTGGATCATCGCCTGGATGTTGCCCGGCGCATTGATCGGCGTGATTGCCGCGGCCAGTCTGGCCGCCGCCATCCCCGAGGAACGCCTGCTCGTCATACTGGGCGCGATCACGCTGGTGTTTGGGCTCTACCGGCTGTGGATCGAGCGCGGCGGGCGGATTGTCGCCCCTTCGACATCGCCCGGCTGGGTCGGCACGCTGTTCGGCGTCGCCACCGGTTTTACCAGCCAGATCGCGCATGCCGGCGGACCGCCGTTCCAGATGTGGGTCACCCCGCGGCGGCTGCCGCATGAGGTATTCGTGGGCACATCTTCGCTGACGTTCGCCGCGATCAACTGGATGAAGGTGCCCAGCTATCTCGCGCTTGGTTCGTTCAACCGCAGCGTAGTGGAAGCTGCGGCCCTGCTGATACCATTGGCGATCCTTAGCACCCTGGCCGGGGTCTGGCTGGTCCGGCGGCTTGACACCGCACGGTTTTATACCGTGATTTACCTGCTGATGGTCGGGCTCGGCCTGCGCCTGATCTGGCAGGGCTGGTAAGTTGGTCTAGCGGATCACTCCGATCGCATCGGGTGCCGGATCGGCATCGCCCTTGCCCATCGGCCCGCCGCTGAGCCAAACCGCCAGATTGGGAGATCGCTTGTCGACCACGGGCGGCAGCTTGATCAGGATCCACGCACCATCGCCGAACACCCGGTTACCGGGGAACACGGCCTTGAAATCTGCAAGTGGTATCCGCCCGCTGCGAAACTTCCAGCCTTCGCCCGTGCCGGGCACAGCATTGCCGGTGGTGCTGTCATAGGCCGCCGAAGTTACCGCGTGAAGATCGCTGGCCATCCACATCGACGAATCGAAGCCCGGACCGCCGGAGCCGGGTTGCTTGCTTTCGAAGGCGATAATGTCCCATTTGGCGAGTTCGCCCGCTGGGAGTTTCATCGCCCGTTCCAGCTGCGCCGCGCTGACCTTGCCCGGCTTGAAATCCCGCACATGACTGGCCGCAAAGAAGCTGATCGAGGTGGCGATGCCATCGGGCTGCCCCAACACGGCAGCGGTGGTGGGGCCCGGCGCGCCATCCGCCGCCCTGCTGGCCCAGTCAAGGCTGGTGGCGAGAGCGGGTGAGGCCAACGCAAGCAGGACTGGCAACAGGATCTTCACATGCATAACGTCGGCCTCCGAATTTCGTATCGCCGAACCTAGGCGGTGCCTGCGGCCTCGGCACTACCCGTTTGCGGAGTAGATTTGAGCAAGGCCAGTGCCGCCAGCGTGATCACGGCGGCAATGGCATAGGGCACGCCGGGGAAATGAACCGGGGCATCAGGCGCGGTCAGCCGGGCCATCGGCCAGACCAGCACCATCGGCCCGATGATCGAGCCGACCCCCATCATCATCGCGGCCAGGCCTTGCACCTCGCCCTGGGTTTCCGGCGTGGCCCGGCGTGACAGCATTGCCATCAGACTAGGCTGGACCAGCGATTGCACCGCGACCGCCGCCAGCAGCGCGAAGGCCAGCCAGGTGGTGGTGGTGGTAACGGCATAGCCAACAAAGCCCAGCCCCGCGCCGATCATCCCCACTGTTGCGGCATCGCGCTCCCCCAGTTTGCGCACCACGCGTCCGGTCAGGAACACCTGGCTCAACGCGATCACGATCCCCACCGCCGCCAGGCTGAGGCCGATCATCTGATCCGACCAGCCCAGCGCAGCGATCCCCCAGAAGCTCCAGGTCAGCGGATAGACCAGGCTGGCCAGCTGCCACAGTAGCAGTACCAGCGCGACGCGGCGCATGCCTGCCGCCTGTCCGGCGGTCTTCCAGGCACCGAACGGATTGGCCCGGGCCAGGGTAAAACGGCGGCGCAGGTCTGGCTTCAGCGTTTCCGGAAATGCAATCAGGCCATAGATCAGGTTAGCCAGCGACAGCGCGAGTGCCACCCAGAACGGCGCGCGGTCACCCAATTGGACCAGCAGCCCTCCCAAAGCCGGACCCGCCACGAAGCCCACCCCGAAACCGGCGGAGACCAGCGCGAAGTTCCTGGCCCGCTGATCCGGGGCGGTCACATCGGCAATGGCAGCCTGGGCCGGGCCATAAGAACCGCCGAACACCCCGGTCAGCACCCGGCCCAGAACGATCAGCGCGATGCTGTTGGCCAAAGCCAGCACGACATAATGTGCAACCATTCCCGCCAGCGCGATCAGCAGCACCCGGCGGCGGCCATAGCTGTCCGACAGGTTGCCCAGAATCGGCGCTGAAAAGAACGCCGCCAGCGCCATCAGCAGACTCATCCAGGCGCCGACGTCAATCGCGGCGTTGAGCGAGAGATCCCCCACCCGCATCAGCAGCCGCGGCAGGACCGGCATGATCAGGCCAAAGCTCATCGCATCGAGCAGGATCGTCACGAACACGAAAATCAGCACCGGGCGCGGCGTGGCCAAGGGCTGCGGCGTTTCAGGCTGGGGCGGATTCATCGCACCGGCCCTGCCAGCCTTGCAGGGCAAGAGCAACCGCCCTATCGGGGCTGGCCATGGCCTTTCGCTCTTTCCGCCCGCGCCTGCGCGCCTTCCAGTCGATGCGCGGGACCCCGCCTGATCCAGGCTTTGTCGCCGATCTTGAATTTCTGGAGAACCGCGATCTGGATCTGTCGATCCGGCTGGGGGCCATGCTGGGCTTCAACGCGCTGCTGATTACGGTCGGCACCCATCCCGTGTCGGCCAGCCCCGGCGCGCCGCTGAGCCTCGATGCCGCCACCCAGCCCAGGCTGGTGCTCTACAGCCTGGCCGCGCTGATCCCGCTGGTGCTGTCCTGCGTCTTTGCCCTGCGCGCGCTGCTGCTGGGTGAGGAGTTCGACAGCGAAGGGGTGGTGGACGATGCGGCGGCCCGCCAGCGGCTGTTCGCGACCTTCATCCATTCGATCGACGTTCAGGCCCGCCTGCTCAGCCTGGCGATCCGCTCTACCATGCTGGGCGGCGCGCTGACGATCATCTGCTGGGCTGTCATCCTGTTTTACAAGTTTGGATAAACGATGAACGACGACGAAGACTATGTTTACGACGAGGACAGCGGCGAATGGCTGCCGGCCTCGGAACTGGCGGCCAAACAGGCCGCAGCCGATAGGGTTGAAGTGCGTGACGCCGTAGGCAACGTGCTGGCCGATGGCGATGCGGTGACGCTGATCAAGGATCTTGAGGTCAAGGGCGCGGGCCAGACGCTCAAGCAAGGCACCCTGATCAAGTCGATCCGGCTGACCGGCGACCCGCAGGAGATTGACTGCAAGTACCCGGGGATCAAGGGCCTGGTGCTGCGCGCGGAATTCGTCCGCAAACGCTGAACCGGATCAGCCCCGGCCCAGCAACCGCCGCATCAACCCTGGCGAATCCGCCACGGCGTCGATCGCATCGGCCTCGGCATTCTCGAACCGGCGGCGCAGCAGGCTGCCGGTCGGGCTGTCCTCTTCCTGATCGATGACCAGCCGCCCGCGCTGAATCAGGTTGAAGCGCGACAGGACCGGCATCGCCGCATCCTCGCCGTCGGCTTCTGCCGCATCGTCGGCGCCGGTCGCGGGCCGGGCCGCGGGTGCGCTGCGCACCACCGGCCAGTGCACCGAAACCACTTCGGGCCGCATCTCGATCAGCCCCGAGATCACCGGGATCGTCCCGCCCAGCCCGTGCCGGTCAAGCTGCACCGCCACCGCCTGGTGAAACCGCAGCGCCCGCCACCAGCAGCCGAGCACGAAGTCGACATAGCGCAGCGGCGCCGGCGCGGCTTCGTCCGCCTCGCGGATGAAGTGGCGCTGCTTGTGATGGATCAGCGCGGTGTTGAGCGCATCAAGGCCCTCGATCTCCAGAAACGCCTCGATATCTTCATCCGCGCCGGCCCAGGCCGGGCTTTCGGCGCGGCATTGCTCCAGCGCGCCCTCGGCCTCGGCGGCAGACCAGTTCCACGCGGCGTCGGTATAGAGCCCCAGCATCATGAACGGGCGGTGCTGCGCGCCCTTTTCAAAGGCAAGGTCGGCATCGTTGCCCATCGCCACGGTGGCCCCGGTGATCGGGTCACCCTCCTGCGCGGACACTGCCTCGGCCAGCTCTTCCCAGCCGAGAATTTCGACCCGGCTGAGCGAAGCCGCGCGGCACAGCTGCATCATCTCGCCCCCGCTGGCGATCAGCGCGCTGCGCAGGATCCGCTCGGCCGCGGCCAGTTCGCGCTGCTCGAACAGCGTGCGCAGACTTTCCTCCCAGGCCGCTTCCCCGGCCGCAGTGGCAAAGGTGGTTTGCAAGACGTGCATTGCGCGAATTCCTTCACGGCGCGGCCCCAAGCCCCGCCTGTGCCGTCACGGTAAGGCAAAATGGTCAGCGTCCGGTTAACCGCGCGGCGGATCGTTGCGCGAGGCCCCCCGGTCCAGCCGGGTGACCCACCGCGCCTGCCCGGTTTCCGACAGTTCGGTATCATGGCAGGCGACCGGATCGGTGCCCGTCTCGATCCAGCCGTGGCCATCGCAGGCATGGCACAGGCACCGCTTGGACCGCTGGCTGACCAGATCGAATTCGCGGTTCCACTGCCCCCGGCCCTGACAATGCGGGCACGGCGCATCCAGCTGCCCGGTGCGCGGCAACACCGCAATCCCATCCAGCGCATGGGGATCGCCGGGGCCGGTACAGGTGACGATGCGTTTCTCATGAGCCATGATCCGCGGTTTTAGGGCGCAGCGCACCGGCTGGCAACGGGGGTGGAGGGGTGAGGGCGGGGACGGATATCGGCCGCGCACCGCACCGCCGCCGCCACGCCCGGCTTGACAGATCTGTCAACCTGTCAAGCCAGCGGAGCAATCAATTTCCTGCTATTACAGCATGTTGTTCATTT
>JAFLDC010000088.1 GCA_017302775.1 Sphingomonadales bacterium | reverse complement strand
TGCCGGCAATGTCTGGAGAGGGCGAAGATCAAAGCGCAACGTCCGATTGTCCGCCCGAGCACGCAAAGATGGGGCATTGCACGCCAGCCACCGATCAGAGCGAACCGGCGAGGCCGGTATCCGAGCTAACGACCGGGCAAGGGACCGGACAGGACTCGATGCCCGGGATGACGATGGGCGAAAGTTCACCGAGCGCGGCTGCATCGGACCCGAATTGCCCGCCGGAACATGCGAAAATGGGCCATTGCACCCCAAGAACGTCGGTCGTGCCCGCACCGAGCAAGGAGAGAACGGCCACAGGCACCAATCTTGAGCCAGGCAGCGCGCCTGCACCCTCGCCGCCTTCGGACTGGTATGCTGACCGCGTTTTTCCGAAGGAAGCGATGCAGCGCGCGCGCGAGGAGATGATGAAGGAGAGCGGCGGGACAGCTTTCAGCTACGCTTCCTTCGATCTCGCCGAGTACGTCGTCCACAAGAACAAGGATAGCTACCGTTGGGAGGGAGAAGCCTGGATCGGCGGCGATACCAACCGCTTCGTCTTCAAATATGAGGGCGAGGGCGAGTTTCGGGGGCCGCTTGACGATCTGGAGTTGTCCGGACTCTACTCCCGCGCCGTGTCTCCTTACTGGAACCTCCAGGCAGGCATTCGGTATGATGTAAAACCTGACCCCTCGCGCACATACGCAGTCGTCGGTGTCGAAGGCCTGGCACCATATTGGTTCAAAGTTTCCGCAGCGGCCTTTCTATCAAACAAGGGCGAATTGCGCGGCCGTTTCGAAGGCTACTACGATCAGCGGATCACGCAGAAATGGATACTGCAGCCGCGGGTCGAGGTGAACTTGTCGGCGCAAACGATCCCTGAACTGGGCGTGGGCTCCGGTTTTTCGAACCTCGAACTTGGTGTCCGGCTCCGCTACGAAATCAAAAAGGAATTCGCTCCTTACATTGGCTTCGAATGGATCCGGCAATTTGGCGAGTCCGCCCGTTTCACCCGCGCAAACGGTGGGCAGGTCTCCGATCCGCACCTTGTGATGGGCGTGCGCCTCTGGTTCTGAGTTGCGGCAAGAAGGAGGGGCTCAAACATGGCAATGGCGCGGCGCCTCCATCTTGGCGCAAGCAAAGTTCATAAATGGCTGTCACTCATCATCGGCATTCAATTGCTGCTCTGGTTTGCCAGTGGCGCATTGATGAGTTTTCTGCCGATCGACAAAGTGCGCGGCGAGCATCTGGTCGATCGCGACAAGGTGGAAGCGATCCCGGCCGCTAGCGCGATGATCGCTCCCGACCGTATCCTTTCGAACGCCAATGGTCCGGTCGAATCGATGACATGGCGAATGCTCAATGGCAAAATCATCGCGGAAGTCACCACGCCGAATGGCTTGACGCTTTTCGATGCCGCGACCGGTGAGGCTCTGCCTCCAATCGATGCCGCACAGGCAACAAGGATAGCCCAGAACGCCTGGAAAATGCGTTCGATACCCGTCAGCGCCGCCACCCGCATAACGCGAGAAAGTCCTGAATATCGCGCCGCGCTCCCGGCCTGGCGGGTAGAGTTCGGAGATCCTGATCAGACCAGCGTTTTCGTGGGAGCCGAAAGCGGGCGGATCACCGCAGTCCGCACGGGAACGTGGCGGCTCTACGATTTCTTCTGGAGCCTCCACATCATGGACTGGAAGAACCATGAAGATTTCAACACGCCCTGGCTTTTGGCCTTTGCGGTCGGCGGACTTGCGCTCGCAATTGCGGGCACGATACTTCTGTTCATGCGCTGGCCCTTTCGCAGGCGAAGGCAGGCGACATGAAGCTGTTAACGGCCCTTCTACTCGTCCTCGGACTCGTTCTTCAGCCTGGGCCGTCGTGTTCGGTCGCTGGCCTCCAAGCGGCAATGTCGATGGGTATGGATTGCTCGGGCGCGGAAGACAGTGCTCCTCTGATGCCGGATAGCCATAGCAAGGATATGTCTGCTGCCTGTCATGCCTGCGTTTCCCGCTTGGCCGAAACGCCGACTGCGCCGCAAAGTCAGAGCTGGAAAGACTTCGTACCCGAAGTGTCGCTCCAGAATTCGATTTCGGGAATTGCTTTGAAGCCTCCAATTCCGCCTCCGCGTGAGCAGGTACAGCTTAGCCATTCAACCTAATCACGGAGAAAGATCATGAAACTTAGATATCTGCTTGGCGCACTTGCGCTCACCATGTCCACGACGGCCTTTGCAGCCGAACCAGCGCCCGCTCCGAAGAAGGAGTGCTGCTGCAAGAAGGACGAACAGGGCAAGATGGCGTGCTGCAAGGACAAAGCCGAAAAGCCGTCCGACGATCATTCTGGCCACGATATGGACAGTATGGAGCAGAAGTAAGCAAGATTGCGCACAGGCGGCTAGTCGCCGCCTGTGCGCTTCATAAATGAGAGAAATCCCAATGCGAAAACTTTTTCTGGCACTGCTGTTGGCGGGGTCGCCCGCCATGGCATCGACTGCAGCAATCATGCACCGGGATCCAGGATGCGGATGTTGCGAGCAGTGGGCGGCGCAAGTCCGCAAGGGGCTTGGCAAGACCGTCAGAGCGGTTGACACCCCCAACCGTGCGGCGCTGCATGCAAGGTATGGAATTCCGCCACAACTTCGCTCCTGCCACACCGCTCTGATCGACGGGATGGCCTTCGAAGGTCATGTGCCCATCGAAGACATGAGACGTGTACTTTCTTCCAAACCGAGAGGCGTAACCGGCCTTGCTGTCGGCGGCATGCCGCTGGGCTCGCCGGGGATGGAGGTGGCCGGGCAGGCACCCCAACGCTTCGAGGTCTATACTGTCGGATCGGCCGGAGCGAGAATTTACGCCCGGCATTGAGCTCACGCTCGCTTTGAGGTGGTCGGGGAGCGGTTTCTCAAACAATCCCGACCGATGCACCTTCCCCGGGACAGACGTCCGAATTGGACTGATCATCCCGGGGATACGCGTTTGCCCGACCTACGTGGCTATGGATTGGGGAGCTTTGACTACCGCCATCTCCCTCCGAAGTGCTGCCTGCAAACACGGCCTTGATCAAATACTCGGGAGTCAACGCGCAAATCCCAAAATATGTGAGGGGTCGATCACTGGGGTGCGTATTTCGAGTTGACGGCCCAACGGCATGAACAGGCAGATCCTAGTCGGCATGTATCCCATGATTGCTTGTTGCGATCTTCGCTTTTGCACAGCCGTTTTCCGCGAGAGTGTCGATTGTGAGGCGGGTTCGAAATGACCGAAGATCGGTTCATGGCTGAAGCAGAAGGCGAACAGCCCGATCTTTCTCGGCTCGCTTACCTCGCCTTCCAGAGTGCTCCCGGGCATATTTTTGTACTGCTTGATAGCTTCGGCCGTATCCTGGCGCTCAGCGATGACGAAGGGAGCGCAGAGCACTGGTGTCTTTCCGACGTCAAAGGCCAATTTCACGAAATCTTCTATGCACCCGATGAAATAGCCTCCGAACAGCCCGCAGCAGATTTGGAGGCCGCGAGGCGAGACATCAGGTTCGAACGGAACGGCTGGCGTGTGTGTCAATCGGGACTGGAGTATTTCGCGCATCTGTCCATTGCTGCCCTGCGGGATCGAGACCAATTGCTGGGCTATTTCTGCATCGTTCGCGACGTCACAGCAGAGGCTGCGATCCGCGAGGCGATGGAGGCGCGCGAGCAGCACCTGAACTCGATTCTTGCGACTGTCCCGGACGCGATGATTGTGATCGATGAACGCGGCAGGATTGCGTCCTTCAGTGCTGCAGCCGAACGGCTGTTCGGCTACGAGGAAAAGGAACTGCTCGGCGCGAACGTATCGTGCCTGATGCCGTCTCCCGACCGTGAGCGCCACGACGACTATCTCGAGCACTACTGCACCACCGGTGAGAAGCGGATCATTGGGATTGGCAGAGTCGTGACCGGTCAACGACGCGATGGAACGACTTTTCCGCTCGAGCTCTCGGTCGGCGAAGCGGGCGAAGACGGCGAACGGATTTTCACGGGCTTCATCCGGGACCTGACCGAGAAGGAACAGGACGAACTGAAGCTCAAGGAACTGCAAGCCGAACTGGTCCACGTCTCGCGGCTCAGCGCCATGGGCACCATGGCCTCGACCCTCGCCCACGAGCTCAACCAGCCGCTGACGGCTGTCGCGAACTATCTGGAAGAAACGCGCGATATGCTTGCCGATGCGACAGACGAGCCCGCCTTGGTCATGCGCGAAGCACTGACCGAAGCCGCGCAACAAACATTTCGGGCGGGCGATATCGTTCGCAGGCTGCGCGAATTCGTCTCCCGGGGCGAAGTCGATAAGCGCGTCGAAGGGCTGCAGAGCCTGATCGAGGATGCCGGCCGGCTGGCGCTGACTGGGGCTAGGGAGCGCGGTGTGCGCGCCTTGTTCAACCTGGATCCGCGCGCCACGCCGGTACTGGTTGATCGCGTCCAGATACAACAGGTCCTTGTCAACCTTATGCGCAACGCCGTCGAAGCCATGGCGCAAGCACATGTTCGCGACCTGACGGTCGAAACAAGGCTCAGGCCCGACGGTTTCGTTGAAGTTGCCGTGCAAGACACGGGTCCAGGCATAGCTCCTGAAATACGGCCTCGCTTGTTCGAGGCGTTCGTCAGCAGCAAAAAGGAAGGAATGGGGCTGGGTCTGTCGATCTGCCGCACGATCATCGAGGCTCATGGCGGGCGTATCTGGGCGGAATACCCGGAGCTCGGCGGGACGCGATTCCATTTCACATTGATTCATGCCGCCGCGGAGGAAGTCGATGAGCGATGATCGGGTCGTCCATCTCGTCGATGACGAAGAAGCTATCCGAAGGTCAGCCGGATTCGTGCTGTCGCGCGCGGGCTACAAGGTGCATTCATACGGTTCAGGCGGTGAATTCCTGAAGCGAGCAAAGACCGCGCCGAAGGGGTGTGTGCTGCTCGATGTGCGGATGCCCGAGATGGACGGGCTGCAGGTCCAGGCCGCCATGGCAGATCGCGGAATCGACATGCCTGTCATAGTCCTTACAGGGCATGGCGACGTGACCATTGCCGTCCAGGCCATGAAAGCCGGAGCGGTCGAGTTCCTGGAAAAGCCATTCGAAAAGGCGGCGCTTCTCGCCGCCCTCGAGCGGGCGTTCACACGGCTCGAACGCAAGGACAACCGCGAACTCGATGAGCGCGAGGCTCGAACCCGGATAGCGGCACTCACGCCGCGCGAACGCGAGATCCTGGAGGGATTGGCCAAGGGCTATCCGAACAAGACGATCGCCTATGATTTGGGGTGCTCTTCGCGCACCGTAGAGGTCCACCGCGCAAGTCTGATGCTCAAACTGGACGTGCACAGTCTGTCCGACTTGTTGCGGATAGCGTTCGCTGCAGGCCTCTAACGGGTGAACCCGATAGTCTGCGATATCTACGTAACGACGCTGTCCACTAGACCTGCGATTTCTGCTAGAGGCTATTTTACCAGTCTCTGTTTCAGGGTCCATGTCCACAAGTCTGAGCAAACTTGGCGCTAAGCGGTACAAGGTCCTCGTCACCGACGACGAGGCTAGCATACGCCGTTCATTACAGCTCTTGCTGCATGCGAAAGGGTATGATCCGCAAAGCTACAGCTCGGCATCGGCATTACTGGCGGATGCGGCTGCACTCTCGGCCGATTGCATGATTGCTGACTACAACATGCCTGACCTGGACGGCTTCAGCCTTCTCAGTGCGATCAGAGCCAAGGGATGGAACGGTCCTGCAATCCTCATAACCGCATATTGCACCGAAGATCTGAAGGCCCGAGCCCAGGCCTGCGGCTATGCGGAAGTCATCCCGAAACCCTTCATCCGCGGGCCCATTCTCGAGGCGCTGCACCGCTTGTGCGATTGCGCTGAAGCCGGAGATTGCACCGAACAAGGCGGGCGCGGTTCAGACTGCGATTGCTAGAACGGTGTCAATCGTCAGGTTTGGCGCTCCGTCCTCCCCCAGGCCAAAGGCACCGCAAACAACAACAAGATGCAAGCGAGTATGATGACCCAGGCCACCCCTGGATGCCATTGGATAGGCAACAAAGCGGTTGCCGATGGTACCGCGACTTGGCCGACACTTGCGACTGCATGCTGGACACCCAGCCGCACACCCGAATGGTCTCGCGGTGCGCTTATCCAAAAGCTGCCGATCAGTCGAAGGGTGGCGGCGCTCCAACCTGCGGCGAAGACGGCGACAGCAGTAGCCAGGCCCGACCCGGCGATTGTAAAAAGCCAGAGCGCAACTCCGAGCAGGATCAAGATAGCTGCGGCCAAGGTGGCCGGCCTGGTTACCAGCCAACCAGTTTTGGCTTGGATGGCTTGAGCGCCCAGCATGGCGAGCCCGCAAAGACTAAGCATCAAAGCGATCTGCTCGCGCCCGAGCAAAGCAGCTGGTCGATGCAGAGCCATACTTAGATGGACCGCTGACAAGCCTGCGGTACCAGTTATGGTAAGACCCAACAGTACCAGCACGAACCCGTTTGAATTTCTTGTGGAACTGCCGGACAATTGCTTGACCTGCCAAAAATGGCTCGGTGTGCGAACGAAAGTGAGCGCAAGGGCCACACCGCCTACCCCCAAACCGAAGGAGAAGAGTGGCATTTGGGGGGACAGGCGCGCGGACGCTCCCGCAAGCAGCGGTCCGGCGAAATCGCCCAGGAATAATGACGCGGTCAAGATCGTGAAAATCCGCGCCTTGTCAGCGTCGCCCGTCGCGGCCTGCTTGCCGACAAGCAAGCAAAGCGGGACGATCGCTCCAAACGACACCCCAGCCAGAAGGCGCAGCAGGTATAGAAAAGTAAGCGAGGTCGAACCCGAGAGCGCCGTGGCTATGGCTAGTGTGGCGACTGCCAAAATCAGGAGGGCCCGGAAATTGCAGCGGTCGGATAACCATCCCCAAAGCGGTGCTGTCAACATTCCTCCCAAAGGGAAGATCGCGCTCAACAGGGGGACGTGAACATCATGATCGCCGGATTCCTGCCCGACACGGCCCGCATCGACCAGGCTCGGCAACCAAGACAGGAATGCGGTATGAGCTGCAGCGGCGGCGCCGATCGCAAACAGTACCGGCATCATGCTGACCCGCGTCGATTGGAGACGGCTCGGGTCTGCTAACGAAACGCTTTCCGATTGGGTCTCACAATGAGGGGTAAGGTCTTTGACCACCGGCACAAGTTCAGACCGACCAGAATTTTGTGCTCACCCGCTTCACCTGCGATTTCGCTTCAAACCGGAAAGGTTGAACTTCAGCCCGGTCGTCTGGAGCATTCAAAAGAGCGGCCCGCCGCAGGGGTGAGCGGCGGGCCGCAAGCTCAGGGACTTTCCCCGAGATGAGCCTTACATATCCTTCATCGGCATGGGCTTGTCTGGGGACGGCATCGGCATCGGCTTGGCCGCGGGCTTCATGCCCTTGCCGGGGCAGCAATCCTTGCCCGGCTGCATCGGCATCGCAGTCTGGCCACCTTGCGGTGCCATCCCGTTCATGCCCTCCTGCGGCATGTTCTGCATGCCCATCTGGTGGTCCTTCATCATGCCGTCATGCATTTGCTGCGCGCCATGATCCATGCCCTGCTGGTGCGCATGATCTTGTCCGGCTTGGGCTGGTGAAGGAACGGGGGACTGGGCAGGTGCGGGGGAAGCTTTGGGCTTCGGGGCTACGACAACCTGCTGGTCAGTCGGCGCTTCATCCGCCAACACATAGCCTACGCCAACCGTGCCCACGAGAAGCCCGACAGCAGCAAGATAAAAGGCTTTCTTGGTCATTTCTCATCTCCAAGGAACTGGCGAGTCAAGCTCGCTTGTTCGGCATTTCTTGGACTCGTAATGCGATCTCGCGGCGCCTCTTGGTATACGTATTGTGCGAAGCGCGACCGGTCAGACAGCCATGGCCGCCATCTGGCGGCAGCTGCCCGCACACCGCTGGCAAGTCGCGGCACAATGAGCGAGCTGCCGCTTCTCACTCTGCTGCTGCTTCAGGGCCGGGTTTGCAGCCAGGCATCGCATCACACGAGCGATTCCGGGCCATAGCCGTATCCTGCCATGGCCAATGGCCGTTGATCTCAACTCCGAGCGAAATGCTGAGGAATGTGCGCACCAGCACGAGACCCGCGAGCACAACCAGATCGGCGATCGTCGGATTGATAACAAGCGACTTGACGATATCCCCAGCGACCAGGAATTCGAGGCCCAGGAGGATGCTGCGCCCCAGCGTCGAACGAAAGGCGACATAGGCTTGTGACCGTTCGCCTTGCGGGAACGCGCGGACAAACACTGCGCTGGCGTATGTAGCTCCGATCAGGATGGCCAGGGTGCCAGTCAGGTCCAGCACGACGACGGCCAGATGGAAAAACTGACTCAGCCAGGGATCATTAATGGTGATCATACCACCCCTTGCTGCGAATGTTGTTGAAGCTGTCGGTCGTATGACAGGCGAAGCATTGATCGACCCGCGCCTTTTCTCCGGCTGCCCGCTGCGACACCATGCTGAAGTGTTCCATCAAGTGGCTGGGAGGAGCCTTGTGACATTCCACACACTGCGTCGAATTGGTCGAAGGGTGCCGGTAGTCCGCAATCTTCCAAGACTTGGTGCTGTGGCAGCTGGCGCAATCGCTCCCGAACAGACCCAGATGCTTGTCTCTGACCGAATGGCAGCTTGAACACTTGAGCGCGGCTTCGGACATCGGACCTGCTTTACCGGACGGGAGCGGCGGGGTCGTTTGTCGCCAGACCTTC
>JAFLDC010000087.1 GCA_017302775.1 Sphingomonadales bacterium | reverse complement strand
TCTCCGATGAGGGGCAAATTGGACAAAGCTGAAAAGGAAAAGTTGAGCGAAAGTGACGTCTGCGATCTGTTCATTACGCCAGCTATCGTCAAGGCTGGGTGGGATCAGCTAAGGCAAGTCAGGCGAGAAGTAACGCTTACTCCTGGACCTGTCGTTGTTCGCGGAAACTTATCGTCTAGAAACAAAAAGAAGCGCAAGTTCGCCGACTACGTTCTATCGTGGCAGCCGGGCCTACCGGTGGCGGTCATTGAAGCGAAGGATAACAAGCACGGCGTGAGCGCCGGGTTACAGCAGGCTCTGGGCTATGCTGAAATCCTGGATCTTCCGACAGCATTTAGTTCGAACGGAGATGGCTTCGCTCAGCACAACCGTGCGGCCGCTGATGGTGAAGATACTGAAACTGTCCTGACCATGGACGGTTTGCCGTCTCCTCGGGAGCTTTACCTCCGCTACTGCCTTCTGCATGGCATCGCGCCCGAACAAGAGCCGCTTGTCGAGCAGCCTTACCACGTGGACAGCTCCGGCAAAGAGCCGCGCTATTATCAGATCGATGCGATCAACAGGACGATCGAAGCCATTGCGAAAGGAGATCGTCGGGTCTTGCTGGTGATGGCGACCGGCACCGGCAAGACATACACGACGTTCCAGATCATCTGGAGGCTCTGGAAGGCCGGGCAGGCGAAGCGCGTGCTGTTCCTCGCCGACCGCAATATCCTCGTCGATCAAACGCTGGTGAACGACTTTAAGCCCTTCGGTCAGCACATGACCAAGGTGCGGAACCGCAAAATCGACCCGGCTTACGAGATCCACCTGGGCCTCTATCAGGCACTCACCGGGCCGGAGGAAACCGACAAGATCTTCAAGTCGGTGTCCCGCGACTTCTTCGACCTCATCGTCGTCGATGAATGCCATCGCGGTAGCGCGGCGGAGGACAGCGCGTGGCGAGAAATCCTGGCTTACTTCGACGGCGCGATCCAGATCGGCATGACCGCGACGCCGAAGGAAACCGAATATGTCTCCAACATCACTTACTTCGGCGAGCCGGTTTACACCTACAGCCTCAAAGAGGGCATCGAGGACGGCTTTCTCGCACCCTACAAGGTCATTCGCATCGACATTGACAAGGACTTGCTGGGTTGGACTCCGCCAGCGGGCATGAAGGACGACCTCGGAAACGAGATCGAGCAACGCGAATACAACCGCATGGACATGGACAGGATTCTTGTCCTCAACCAGCGCACCAAACTGGTTGCTGAGCGGGTGATGCGTTTCCTCAACGCAACCGATCCGATGGCAAAAACTATCATCTTCTGCGAGGACATCGATCACGCCGAACGGATGCGCGCCGCAATCGTAAACGCCGCCGGCAGGATCGCGCGCGAGAACCCACGCTACGTTATGCGGATTACCGGTGACAGCCTCGAAGGTAAGGCACAGCTCGACAACTTCATCGACCCGGAACAGCCGTTCCCCGTCATTGCCACCACGTCACAGCTGTTGAGTACTGGCGTCGACGCCAAAACCTGCAAACTGATTGTGCTCGACCGGACGATCACGTCCATGACGATGTTCAAGCAGATCATTGGTCGGGGCACCCGCATCGACGAGGATCACAACAAGTACTTTTTCACGATCATGGACTTCAAAAAGGCGACCGAGCTGTTCCGCGATCCTGATTTCGACGGGGAGCCGGTGGTGATCTACGAGCCGGAGGACGATGACCCGCCGGTCCCACCCGATCCCGACGATGGCGACCCTGACGACGACGATGATGATGACGATGATAGCGGCGGCACAAAGCTGGTCGTGTCGGGCGTACCCGTCCATATCATTGCCGAACGGATCGAGTATGTCGGCAGCGACGGCACACTGATCACCGAAAGCTATCGCGAGTTCGCGAAGAAGGCGGTGTTGTCCGAGTATCGCTCGCTGGATGAATTCGTCGCCAAGTGGAATGCCAGCGACCGCAAGCAGGCCATCATCGCAGAGCTTGAGGAGCACGGCGTCGTCCTTGCCAATCTGCAAGCCGAGGTCGGAAAGGATGTGAGTGACTTCGATCTGCTCGCACATATCGCCTACGATCAGCCGCCACTCACCCGCCGAGAGCGCGCGGACAAGGTGCGCAAGCGCGATTATTTCGCAAAGTATGGTGATCAGGCGCGGGCGGTGCTGGAAGCCTTGCTCGATAAGTATGCCGATGAAGGCATCGAAACTATCGAAGACACTAAGGTGCTTCGCCTGCGCCCGTTCGATGGCATTGGCACCCCCATTGAAATCATCAAGGGTGCGTTCGGCGGCAAAGCGGCTTACGACGCCGCGCTGACCGAGCTTGAAGCTCAAATCTACGGACGAGCAGCAAACGAATGAGCAATGTGTCAGGCGCGGTGAAGTCCATTCAGGACATCATGCGCAAGGATGTCGGCGTTGACGGCGATGCCCAGCGTATCAGCCAGATGGTCTGGATGATCTTCCTCAAAATCTATGACGACCGCGAGGAAGAGCTGGAACTGACCGAGCCTGACTTCCTCTCGCCGATCCCCGAGAAATACCGCTGGCGCAATTGGGCCAAGGACCGCGAGGGGATCACCGGCGAGGCGCTGGTCAAGTTCGTCGATGAGCTGTTCTTCACCCTCAAGAACAGCCTGCCCACCATCGGCGAGGTCGGAAAGCGCGCCCAGGTTATCCGCGATGTGTTCGAGGATACCTACAACTACATGAAATCCGGCACGCTGATGCGGCAGGTGATCAATAAGATCAATGAGATCGACTTCAACAACACGCAAGACCGCCACACCTTCGGCGCGATCTACGAACAGATACTGAAAGACCTGCAAAGCGCCGGGAACGCGGGCGAGTTTTACACCCCGCGCGCTGTCACCCGCTTCATGATCGACCGGCTGGCTCCGAAGCTCGATGAAATCGTGCTTGATCCCGCCTGCGGCACCGGCGGCTTCCTCGCCTGCGCCATCGACCACAAGCGCCAGTTCGTGAAATCGCCGGAGGATGAGGCGACGCTGGTGGCCAGCCTGCGTGGGGTCGAGAAGAAGGCGCTGCCGCACATGCTGTGCGTCACCAACATGATCCTTCACGGCATCGACACGCCAGAGGGCATCCGCCACGGCAACACGCTAGAAAAGCCCTATCGCGACTATGGCGAACGGGACCGTGTGCCAGTGATCGCCACCAACCCGCCATTCGGCGGCATGGAGCAGGACGGGATTGAGAGCAACTTCCCCGCCCACCTGCGCACGCGGGAAACCGCTGACCTGTTTATGGCGCTGATTATCAAGCTGCTGCGCAATGGCGGTCGCGCGGGCGTAGTGTTGCCCGATGGCTTTCTGTTTGGCGAAGGCGTGAAGACCACGCTCAAGCGCAGTCTTCTGGAGGAGTGCAATCTCCACACCATCGTCCGCCTGCCAAACGGGGTGTTCAATCCTTACACGGGCATCAAGACCAACCTGCTGTTCTTCACCAAGGGCACACCTACCAAGCACATCTGGTTCTATGAACATCCCTACCCGCCGGGCGTCACCAGCTATAACAAATCGCGCCCGATGCAGTTCGAGGAGTTCGCGGCCGAGCGCGACTGGTGGGGCGACGAGGCAGATGGTTTCAAGGCGCGCGTTGAGACTGAACAGGCATGGCGCATCAGCGCCGAAGACGTTGAAGCATCCGGCTTCAACCTTGATCGCAAAAACCCGCACAAGCCCGACCGGGAGAGCCATGACCCAGATGAGTTGCTGGCTCAGTTTGCCGCCCAACAGGGCGAGATCCAGGCCTTGCGCGACCGCCTGAAGGCGATTCTGGCCGAGGCGCTGGCAGCCGGCGAACGGGCCGACGCATGAGCGAGATCGCGGCGCTGGTCAGCGACCATCTCGAAATTTGGACTGCTGCCACCGAACGCAAGAACGGCGCGGGGCGCGGGGGCAGTAAGCGGATGAACCTCTATGGAATCGAGCGGCTTCGCGCGCTGATCCTTGATCTTGCAGTGCGGGGCAAGCTCGTGCCTCAGGATGCGAAAGACGAGCCTGCCACCGCACTGCTGTACCAACTGAAGGCAGAGCGCGCCAAACTCATGAAGGCTGGGCTAATCGGCAAAGGGAAAAGTCATCCGACTGTTTCCCAGGAGCCACCCTTCGAAATACCTGCTGGATGGACTTGGACTCAGGTTTCCGAGATCGGCCACGATTGGGGGCAACAAGAGCCGGTAGGGGACTTCACATACATCGACGTTGGCTCAATCGATCAGCGCGCGGGCGTCGTTAGGGCACCAAACATTGTGGCGGCCCAGGATGCGCCCTCGCGAGCGCGCAAGGTAGTTCGGAAAGGAACCGTAATCTACTCGACGGTGCGGCCTTACCTGTTGAATATCGCCATTGTCGATCAGGATTTCGATCCCGAACCAATCGCCAGCACTGCTTTTGCCATCGTACATCCTTTCACCGGAGTGGAGGCTGGTTTCATCTATCGCTACCTCCGGTCTACGGCCTTCGTGCGGTACGTCGAAAGCTGCCAGACGGGTATCGCATATCCCGCCATCAATGATCGCCAATTCTTCGCGGCTTGGTGCCCGTTGCCCCCAACCGCCGAACAGGCACGGATTGTCGCAAAAGTGAATGAGTTGATGGCGCTGTGCGATGCGCTGGAAGGCGAGAGCGCGGTGGCGCTGGCGGCGCATCAGGCACTCGTGGAAACCCTGCTCGCCACTCTCGTCAACAGCGCCGACGCCGCCGACCTCGCCGCCAACTGGGTCCGTCTCGAAACTCACTTCGACACCTTCTTCACTACCGAAGCGAGTGTCGATGCATTGAAACAGGCAATTCTCGACCTAGCCGTCCGCGGGAAGCTAGTGGAGCAAAATAATGGAGATGAATCGGCAGCTGATCTTATCAAAAGGCTTGGGGAGCAGCTCGGTGATCGACGTACCGGGAGTTCGAAAGGGCGTCAGCCAAAAAAGATCGTTGCATCAGAAGCTCTTGGTTTTGAGCTGCCCGATGGGTGGGCGGAAACCACGCTCGGCGATGTGGGCGAGACCTTCATTGGCCTCACTTATTCCCCCAGAGACGTATCTGAAACTGGAATACCAGTTCTGCGGTCATCAAATGTTCAGAATGGCGAAATTGATCTCACAGATTTGGTTAGGGTGCGCTCGCAAATTAGGCAAAAACTATTCGTTGAAATAGGGGATTTGTTGATTTGCGTCCGAAACGGATCAAGGTCGCTCGTCGGTAAATGTGCTTTAATAGAAGAGCTCAGCGAGCCGACTACCTTTGGTGCTTTTATGGCTATATACAGAAGCCCGCTCAATAGGTTCGTGAAGCTGTACATCGAGAGCCAAAATTTCCGCCGTCGCCTTCTGGGTGTTGAGACTACGACGATCAACCAGATCACACAGGCGAATCTCAAAGCGACACCAATTCCGCTTCCACCCCTCCCAGAGCAACATCGCATCGTCTCCAAAGTCGAGGCTCTCATGGCCATCTGTCACGAACTGAGAGCGGGCATCACCGACGCCGGCGAAATTCAGATGCGCCTTGCCGACGCCGTCGTCGAACGCGCCGCGTCCTGAGCCATGGCTAACGCGTCCACCCTGTCGAGCTGGTGCGAGGAGGATCGGCACCGAAAGTACGCCGACTATCGCGATTTCAACGACTGGCTCGATGGCGCAGAGGGCGTCGAGGCGCGTGAGGCGGCGAAGGTTTCAGGTCTAGCCAGCCCAAGCAAGGCGTACTTCGTCGGCGACCGCGAGGGTTACAGCATCGCCTTCGAGGCATGGCGGCAGGAGCAGCGTAACCAATGGCTCAGCCGTGAAGCTCTCACCGAGTTGTGCGCCGACGCGCACTGGGCCGACCGCAATACTACCCGCTTCGACCAGCTTTGCGATCAAATCGCCCTTGCCAACGTCGTGCCATTCATCGGCGCGGGGCTATCGCAGCCAGGCGGCTTCCCGACGTGGAAAGACCACTTGCGCCAGCAAGGGCGAACAGCCGGATTGCAACCCGATGCAGTCGATGCGATGCTCGCCGCCGGTGAGTACGAGGGCATAGTCCACGCCATCGAAGCCCAACTGGGGCAGCCTGTCTTCAGGCAGGAATTGCGCGATGCCTTCTCCCGCAACGGCACCATCCCCCCTGCCGATTACCTGATCGCCGAGTTATTTTCCGACACGCTCATTACCACCAACTATGACCGGCTGCTTGAACAGGCGTTCGATGTCGGCGGCGGGAGGCCGGTGCAGGTGTTGACGCCCGCGACGATCCTTACGCCACCCGAGGCCGAAAGCGTGACGATCTTAAAGCTGCACGGCGATATCGCAGCACCCGCCGGGTGCATCCTCAGCCGCAATCAATATGCCGCCGCCTACGGCGACGGTGCCATTGATTCCAGCCTGCCGATCCCGCAGGCGCTGGACTACTACTTTCGGAATTCCAGCCTGCTGTTTCTCGGGTGCAGCCTCAATCAGGATCGAACGGTCCAAGTCTTCGAAGCGATCATGGATCGTGCGCTCGCCGAGTCGGCCGACCTGCCGCAGCACTTCGCCATCGAGCAGTTGCCGAGCGATGAGGCGGCGGTAATCGCGCGCAACGCTGCGCTGCTGCGCATCGGCGTCACCCCTATCTGGTTCCCAGCGGGCGCGTTCGAGTTCATCGAAGAAATTCTGCGACTTGCGCGAAATGAGATGAATTTTCGGCGATAGGTGAAGCCTGATCGAAATTACCTGTTCGTTGGCCTCGAGGCGCGCTCGGGCCCTCCGTGAGTCGCGGCCCATTGAACGTCCGACTGCTGGCAGAGCAGCGCTGTCCGTTTCTGGCTCTTAGGGGACACACTGCCCCCTCGCCGGGTCGACGAACCCTTCCAGAAGCTTCGCTGGACCGTAGCCCAGAGCCTCCGCCACCTCGCAGAACTCAATAACGTCCAGGCGACGCTCGCCTCGCTCGACCTTCGACACGAAGCTCTGAGGCTTCCCCAGCCGGGCGGCGAGCTCGGCCTGAGTCACGCCGGCGCCCTTCCGGGTCGAGGCGATGAAGGCGATGAACGCCTGATGCCGCTGCGTGAAGATCGATGACGGCAAGCCGCGCCCCTGATCGGTGAGGCGCTTTCGCTAAATCCGATTTCAGGATATCCCAGCATCGGTTATCTGGGCCGGGGGAGCGCAGCTGTGCGGGGCAGGTGGGGAGGTCACTGATCCCGTCTGACGGACCGCCAGAGCGCAAGTCTCGGTACCTTATATGATGTGCAAATTCAGGCGCATCTCACACATGAAATGAGATCGTACACATGAACCGAAGCGTACTTCGTTATGGCTTGGCGGCCGTCGCCGCCTTCTACGTCATCGTCACAGGCCTCTACCTTCAGGCGTACATTCCACTGGCGCGGTTCGACGCCCAGGTCGAAGCCAACACCCGGACGCGCTCGTCCAGCCTGTCACCCCAGCAGGTGCAGGACGCCCTGAACTTCCCGGCCAATGAGATGAAGGTCCGCCGCTACGGCTCCATTCTTCTGTGGGGCACGATCGGGCTCGCCGCCTTCGGTGGTGTGGTCGTGGTGACGCGCGGGCGGAAGGGCGGTGACACCCAATGAGGCGTCTTGTGCACACCGGCCTCATCCTCGGGGCCTTGGCGATCGGCGGGTGCGCCTCAGCGCCCGCAAGGACCCCCGGCAACTACGTCAGCCAGAATGCAGCGGTGTTCCAGATCACCGAGGCGCAGGCCGACCGCATCCTCGTGGAGGCCATGAACGTCGAGTTCGGCAACAGCCCGATCGTGCGCGTGGAACACCCCAACAGGGGCTATCAGGCTACGATCAGCTTCCTGTTGGACAGCCATCAGATCGTCGCCACCATGGTTCCCTCGAAGGGCCGATCCGGTGACGGCGCCATACGGGACGGCTACGCCTTCGACGTTCGACACACCGGGACCATGCCCCTGTCGGGAATGGCTCGGGCAGGCCGCTTGCGGGAGAGGCTTTCACGGGCCGCGGAGGCGCTTTCGCCAGGCGTCCCTGCGGTGCGTTAGGGCCCCGCCTCCCAGTAGCCATCTCCACGCTCAGCGCCGGCCTTCCAGCCCCCGACCGACGGGGCGGGAAAGTGATGGCGTTCATCGGCTTTGACACCCTTCACTGGTCGCCTCGGCAGAGCGCCTGACTTCAACCTTCATCGACCCCCGTGGCCCACCGCTGCGGGGGTTTTTTATTACCAGAAAGGACTTCCCTTGCTTTCACTCACCGACCGCGACGCGGTCACCGCCGCCCTTACCGACCCTACCCTGGACGCCGAGCTGCGGGCCCTCATCGGGCTCCGCGTCTGGCAGACCGACACCGACCGCAGACAGCCCCTCGGCGATGTCCTCCAGATCGTCGTGGTCCAGCCCGGCGACCCTCCAGAGGTGATCCACGAGGCCGTCGGCTTCCCCATCTGCTGGGACCAAGCGGACCAGCCCGGCTGGGAGTGGTTCAATGATCATGGCCGGTGGTTTGAGCTGGCCTACGTCCTGACCGACGCCTTCGGGATGCTGGTGTTCGTCGCTGACGACCCGGGCGTCAACGACACCCTCCGCTTCAACTGTCTGGGCGTTGCCGATCGGCCGCCGACCACCGCCGGCTAGGCGACCCCTTCCAACCCAATCCCCACGCGCCCCTGTGACCACCGTCACCGGGGTTTTTTCATGCCTGAAAGGACACCACTCCATGATCCACCTGACCGATGTCTTCGAGGTCTCCAGCGCCTTGGGGGACCCGGAGCTCGACGTCGATCTTC
>JAFLDC010000086.1 GCA_017302775.1 Sphingomonadales bacterium | reverse complement strand
ACCGCGCTCGGTGATCTGGGCCACCGCATCGCGCTTGAACTCGTCACTGAAATTAGCCTTCCCCATCATCGCCTCCTGTCCTCAAATTTAGGAAAGAAGGCGTCCACAAATCTAGGGGCTATTCAGTTCCTGCTAGCCGCGGATTAATAGAAAGATCTTGTTGATCCGGGCGCGCCACTGTGAGGCCGCCGGGAAAGACTGAAATTGCTATGAATGGTTCGGTGAACACGCAACAAATGCTTGGCAGCGCCGTGGCTGTACCTGGAGCAGACAGCCCGAAAAGGGTAGCGGTGATAAATGATGTTCCGCGCAGGATCGTGCGCCTCATGGCTGGATTTTGGTTAGGTTGAATCTAACCATAAATTGTTGTTTTGAGGAACAGGTTCCCAGCATTGCACTATGCAGATTGCACATGTTCCCGCAAGTTGGTCGGAAAAAAGTGTTGAGGGCCGTGCTGCGGGATTTTCAACACGGCCCTCAAGGGACTTTCGCGAGGAAGGGAGATTGCTCGCACCGCTTGGATAGTCGGTGCAGCCTAACAAGCCCCTTCCAATCGGTAACTTGTTGTAAAGTAACTCAGTGCCCTGGCTTTCAGCCTGCAGCCGGAGTGAAAGCCCAGCCTCCTGCAGGGTTAGGGCAGGCGCGCAGATCCTGCACCTCGTTTTGCCCGCCAACCGTAAGCGTTTGCCGGACGATTTTGCACTCTGCAGTCGTCGATTTCTCGGGCGTCAGGAGGGCAGATGAGACGTAACCCTGACCCACACCATTCCTGGAGACGAGGAGCCAGTCTCCTGACGCCGCAGATGCAGGCACCCACAGGTGCTCGTTCGGCGTCAGCTGGCCCATAATTACACCATCCGTACCTGGCGCGCTGCGGACGTTCGCTCTAGTAGTAGCTGTATAGTAGCCGTCGATGCGTTGGTAATCGGCAATCGGCTCTACCCCCGGTGCCAAAGCCAATCCTGCCAATCCGCGCGACGGGCTCGTGACAATCTGGGTCGAGCCCGATGAGCCAGTTGACGAATTGGACCAGCTTTGCGCCTGACCGGTTTCTGCCGAGCGCGCCAACGCAGCTTCGGCCTTGGCCTGATCATTGCGCTGCAACTTGCATCCGAGAGCCGAACCCGCTGCTGCCCCAACCGCAGCACCCACGACGGTGCCGATCGTGCGCTTGCCGTCGCCGGCAACGCGATTTCCGAGAAATCCTCCGGCAACGCCTCCCACCGTAGCTCCAATCTCTTGCTTGGAACCCGACGCTGAGCATCCAAAGATCGAACTGAACAGACCGGTGCTGGGCGGCTTGGGTGCCGCAGCACCCCGCGCACTGCCCAACACGCCGTCGATTGAGCCGGGACCAACGCCTTGCGCCAGGGCCGGTGCCGCGATCGCGCAGGCTGCAGCGCCGATCAACGAAAATAGTAAGTGCTGTCGAATTGCCATCACGGATCTCCCAATTTCGAGGTTACGATTTTGGGTCAGTCTACATGAACGTGCGATTCACAAATCAAGGCGTTGCAACATATTACGTTGTTTTACGAGAGGTTACAAAGTGTTCACTATCACCTGGCAATGCCTATCCGCCTTTGCAGCTCGTGTACTGGCGTGGGCGCGATTGCCACGCGATTGCGCCCGCCGCGCTTGGCTGCATAGAGGTTCTCATCGGCCTGTGTGAAGGCCACCCGAACCGGGTCGACGGCTTTGTGCAGACTCACGCCCACGCTCACGCTGAGCGGGACGGCAGTGCCCGCAACAGAAAAATCCAATACCTCGACTGACTTGCGGATGCTTTCGGCAATATTGCGCGCCTGGGATAGAGCGATTTTGGGGATGAAGACGCCAAATTCTTCGCCCCCCAACCGGCCGACAAAACCCGGCTTCGGAGTTGACGCGTCAATTGCGTTGGCGATCCGGACGAGGGCGATGTCTCCGGAATAGTGTCCATAACTGTCATTGATCGCCTTGAAGCGGTCCGCATCGATTATCAGCAAAGCGCCGCCTTCATCTTCAGCCCGAATTCGGTCCACAAAGAATGAGCGGTTGAGAATCCCGGTCAAAGCATCAAGGCTGATGAACGCAAGGATACGTTCGGCGCGGTCGCTGTTCTGCTCATCCTCGCGCCGCGCCAGCCAGATCGATGCCGTAAGAAGCATGACGATCGCGAGCATCTGCCGGATCATTACGCCGACGGTGATTTGGCCCCCATCCGCGAATGCGGCAAAAATGCTGGAACCCACGATTCCCGCGACAACGCAGGTCGCGGTTCGCACCAGCATCAGGCCTGACCCGGTGCGCCACCGGGTAGGGTCAGGAGGGGCAGCGATGTGCATAGACGCATTCACCTTTCAGCGTCGTAGCTCGCATAGAAAGGCGCATGTTGACGCTAACGACCGTGGTTAATTTGGCCAAAGATCGACCAGATTTAAGACCCTACGGCGAACAAAGAGTAAAATATTGTATTTGCGCGCATTCGGGATGGTCTATTTTTTTGAAATGGATATCACCGCCCCGGTGAGAACTCATAGCAATGAGCAGGTCAGCAGTTCCGATCTCCTTGACGAGTTGTGAGCTTCAAGAGCTGGAAAGGCTCGCTCGCGCTGATGAAATGAACTGGTACCTAACGAAGCGAGCGCAAATCGTCCTGCTCGCAGCACAAGGCCAGTCGAACAGACAGATTGCCCGACAACTGGGATGCAACCTGCACACGGCGAGTAAGTGGCGTTTGCGATTTGTTGCACAAGGCCTTGCCGGACTTCGCAATGAACCTCGGGCGGGAGCACCGCGAAAAATTGGCGATCCTGTTATTGCCAGTCTAATCCAAATGATCCTCGACGGTCGCGCAGACAAATCTGCTCGGTCATCAGGACGCGCTTTGGCCAGAAAGCTGGGTATCTCAGCGTCAAGCGTATACCGGATTCGGCAATCCGCAGGGATAGCAACCGACAGTCACTCCTCGCCGGCAGGCCGGGTTCAAGGCGTGTGATTGGTCGGCTAATGATCTCAATGCGCTACTGAGACTCGGCATTTCGTGCAGATTGCGGCTAAAGATTGTGCGCTGCTGAACTCCGATGTAAACAATGCGCTCCTAGACACGCACGGTCATCGAGTGATCCACGTAAGCAAAATTGCATTCGTCGCGAGCCTGGCCTGCTTCGTCGCAGGTTGTGCGATTATTCCTGCGCCCGTCACATCAACAAGTGGAAGCCTGTCGCCGGAGCAGCCAGTGCGACTGATCGAAGACGGTGCGACGACGGCGTTGGCGCGTGATGCAACTGCTGCCGTCCGCCAATTGCTGACGGTTCAGGGCTACCGCATTGATCCAAAGTCCAACTTGGGTGTTGAAGTAGGCATCGCGCGCCGCGATACCGACGTCGCGTTCAGCACCCCGCGTGGACCCGCAGGCTCGGAGGCCACCGAAGGACGAAGCAGGTCCCGGCCGCTGTCGATCTGTGACAATCGCATTACGAGGCTAACCATTTCGATTGTCGAGCTCGACGTGGCCAAGGTGGTTTATCGCGGCGTTGCCGAAGATGTCGGATGCGGCGAGCCGAGCTCAAACGATCTGCACATCCTTGCCGCCGCAGCGATGAAGTCGTTACGCCGGATCGGTTGACTCAGGACTGGCCACCACCGGGAAAGCGAGCAGGAATGTCGTGCCCTTGGTTTCTGGTTCCAACGCTATCGAACCTCCCATCAGGTCGACCGCACGTTTGACGAACGCCAGGCCAAGACCAGCACTTAGCTCTCTGGATGGATCGTTGGGCCCAAACCGGGCGAACAGCATCGCTAACCGCTCGGGCGGAATGCCAGGACCCTGATCGGCGATCGCGCATTCTAGGTAGTCGCCGGTATCGACTTTCGTCCGCTCTTTCAGCTGGATCGAGCAGCGGACTACCCCCGATTTGGGGCTGTACTTGATCGCATTGTCGAGCAGATTGGCGATTGCCCGCATCAACAGTGATGGATCTCCCACTATTAACGGCGGTTCATCAAGTCCTTCAACAGTTACACGCACCTGCTGGCTTCTCGCGGCATCATAAACCCGATCGACAGCTTCGTCAGCAATCGCCCGCAGGTCAATCAACGACTTCTCCGGCGTAAGCGCAGCAAGTCTGGCAAGCTGCACGAAATCGTCTGCGAGTTTGAGCGATGTTCTGGTGTGATCGGCAATCCGTTCGAGCGGAATGTCTTTAGCGGGATTTTTGCGTGCAGTCTCCAAGACGCCAAGAATTCGCGCGAGCGGCGCGCGCATGTCATGCGAAAGAAATTCGAGAAACTCGTTGCGTTCACGTTCGCTGGCGCGGCGATCGCTTATATCGGCCATTCTCAAGACCGTGCTTTGGCTCGCTGTGGGTGATCCCAGACCAACTTCACGAACAAGCATGGTTCGGCCATCGACCAGATCGAACTCGTCCGTTGCTCCGTCACTGCTTATCGCGATCTCTTCCAGGCAGCTCTCAACGCTACGGCCTTCAACTTCCGCGCCGAAGATGCCTTTAGCGCGGCTGTTTGCCATGACGACTTTGCCTTCGTTGTTCACGACACACATTGCATCGGGCGCGCTCTCGATGACTTCCTGCACGAAGCGTCGGCGCTCGCCGAGTTCTCCGATTAGATCGCGCAGTCTCGCGCTGGCATTGGCAATCGTATCGAGACCGAACCGACCGCTGTGATCCGTCCTCGCTGTATCGAGATCGTCGCCTAGCCAGACCACCTGTCTCTGAACAAACCGATCGAGCGCGCTAAGCCTGCGCCAACTCCACATTGGATAGACGAGCATCAGTCCAAGAAGCAAAGGAGCCGAGGTCAGCCAAATTTGCAACCCAGCCAGAACCGCGACCGATGTGGCCACACCGAGGAGCGCTGCCATCGCCGACAGCAACAAGGCGCGATCTGGCGGAAGCCACCAGTACGCGGCCATCAACAATAACACTATTGCAGCCGCGAACAGAGAGGCGGTCAACGGGGCGGCATCGCGCAGCCATACCCCTTGCAGCATCGCGCTCAGCATATTTGCCTGGACTTCTACCCCTGGCATCACACTCCCGGCAGGACCCGGCACCGAGAGAATATCGCCATTCCCTTGGGCAGTCGCGCCGACCAACACAATCCGGTCCTTGAGCAGGCCTCGCGGCACTTCGCCCCGAACTATGCTAACTGCGGACACTGCTGAGAAGGACCCTGCTGGATTGAACGGGATAGTCATTTCCTGACGCTCGAGCGGGACCTCGACACCGGCATTTTCGGCTAGGACTTTCATCAAGTGCGGAAAGGCTTGCGGACCGCTCTCGATACTGAGATCGGCGTGCCGGACTTGGCCGTCAGCATCGAACACCACGTTGACGTGGCCGGCTTGCGGGGAAACGTCGCGCAAGCTTTGCAGCGGCAATTGCACGTCGAGGGGGCCGCCATTTATGTCGGCGGCGGTGACATAGGTCGGTAGGACTACCCGTTTTGAGCGCGCAAGCGCGGCAGCCAACTCTGCGTCCTGGTCGGCCGTAGACGGTTCAACGAACAGCACGTCGTACCCAACCTGAGCAACTCCGCCTTCGGTGAGCTGATCAATCAGACGCGCATGGATCGATCTTGGCCACGGCCAACGCCCAAGCTCGGCCAGACTTTCTTCATCGATTTGAACCAGCAGAATCCGGGGGTCGGGTTCCGGTGCTAGCCAGATCGCCGTGCGGTCGAATAGCCATGCACCGACTTCCTGCCCCGCGCGCGAATGCGCCGCATAGACAGTGGCCGACAAGCCCAGCAACAACACGACGATCCATTCAAAGACCAGTCTGTTAAGCCATGGTGCTCGTTCACTTGTCGATGACGAGCTGCTCAAGTGGTGTCCAGACTTCAATATAGCGCCCTTGTCCGCTGCGCACCTGGCCGATGCGCCACGAATAGGTTCCTCGGGCAAGTCCGCTCACCGAGAGCTCTTTCACCGATAAGCTAGGTTCGTCAATCAATGGAACCTGTGACCCGCTGCCATCGAACAGTTGGAAGCGGACCAGTGTCCCGTCACCCAAGTCCCATTGGAATTTTGTGGAGCCATTGGCTCCATTCGTCGGACTTGATCGCAACGACTGCAGCTTCCGCGAAAACTGCTGTTTTTGGGGCAACCCTTCGAGCCCACTTGGCGCGATTGCCATGGCCCGAACCCAATAAGTCCCATCGGGCAGGGCGCCCAGATCGACCAGCGGGGTTGAAGAGCGCGCGCCTTTCACGATTTCGACGAAAGCAGCATCCTTGGCAACTTCGACATGGTAGCCGACGGCACCTTCTGACGGGATCATTTCGAACCCGACCGAGTTTTGCGATTGCACTTCTCCGGGCCGGGCAAAAGTTGGCGGCGGTAGGAGTTCTTCTTTGTTCACCCGTCCGCTTGAACTGGCGGCTGCGCCAAACCCACCGGGCAGAGCGGTGGTAGCTGTGCGGCCATCGAGGTTGACTACGACATTGCCTTCGACAACTTCGGTCAGCGAGGCATCAGGGCCGTCATAGCCAATCCTGAAAACCGTGCCGCGTACTGCTGAGATCGCGACCGGCGTCCGCATTCTGAACCGGCTGCGATTATCGCGCAGCGGCACGACCGTGGTCTCGGTCCGTCCCCGCTCGATCGCGAAATCGGTATCGGTCCCGCGCGTCAAGAGGTAAGTTCGCAGCCTGACCACCCGAACCCGCGCGTTCGAGGGCAGGGCCATTCGCGAGCCGCCTTCCAGTTGCAACGTCAGATAGCCGTCCACCCCGGTTTCCACGATATCGCCTTCAGCAACCTTGCCGCGCAATTCCAGCGGGATTGAGCGTCCCGCCCGTATCACGCTCGCGGCTCCGCGCACCGAGATGACCGTTGCCGACAGCCGGGAAAACTTGAGCAAGTTTGTTGGGATACGGATTTTGGAACCGACTCTCAGCCGATTGGCATTGGTCAGTCCGTTGGCGCGTTCGACTTGCTGGTAAGCCGTTGGTGAGACGAAATATTTTTGCCCGAGCCCGATCAGCGTATCACCGTCGCGGATCGTGTAGATGATTTCGTCTTTGTCGCGTGACAGCTCCTGCGCCGAAAGCGGGGTGATCGACACCGAGGGTGCGATCAACAGCAAGAAGGCAAGGCTGAGTCTTAGGGTCATTCGTTCGCGTAGGTATCCAACCTGTAACCGTATCCAAAGATCGTTTGTAGACGATGGCCGTTTTCGGGGCGCAAATCCAGCTTGGTGCGCACTTTGGAGACGTGCATGTCGAGCGTGCGCGTCGAAAGATCGACAGCGTTGTTCCAGATCTTTTCCAGAATATATCCGCGCGACAACGGGCGTTGCAAATTCTCGAAGAATAACAAGGCGAGCTCGAACTCCTTGGCTGTCAAACGCACGACCTTGTCGTCGAAGCCTACGGTCTGGTCGAGCCGGTCGAACGAATAGCGGCTGTGCTGTTCAAGCCGCGAACCGCGCTGGTCGTCCTGGCTCCTGCGTAGTGCCGCAGCCACCCGAGCACGGATCACTTCTTCGCTCCCCGGCTTTGAAATGAAATCGTCTGCTCCCGTATCAAGCGCGTGAACGATGTCTTTTTCATCGTCGCGCGAGGTCAGTACGATAATCCGCGGCACCTGCTTCAAGTTTTGTTTCGCCCAGGTGATCACGTCGATTGCCGAGAACCCCGGCATGTTCCAATCCAATAGCAGCAGATCAAAGGTCTCTTTCTTGAGTGCCGACACGACCGCGTGGCCGCGAGGGAAGCCGACACAGGTGTGCCCTGCTCGCTCAAGCACACCTAGCGCGTAGTCCAGCGCCTCCTTGTCATCATCTGCAATCGCGATCCGCATTCAAATTTCCAAGTCCAACCCGGTTTTTCATTTCCGCTCTCTTACGCAAGAATGTTGACGTGATCTTCTTGTCAAAGGACATTTTACAACAATTTACAGGCTTTTTGGGGAAGGGCTTGTAATTCAACGGTCTCTCAACGCCGCGTGGCTGTCCAAAGGTCACTTTCGTTTATTTCTGTGCGCCGCGCCAAGCAAGGCGAGGAACCCTAAGTCGGTGTGCCCGCCTGAGATGGACATGGCCTTGCTCGTCGCGCCAAGCCAATTTAGCCGAACTGTATGCCATAATGTGGCGACAAATGGCCTCAGGTGACTCTCTCGCAGTCCAGAATGTGGTGATCTCGAGCCAAATTACGGAATTTTACATAACTAAGCGTTTATCTGCCCTTCATCACGTTTGGGTAACTCCGAGTCGGAAATCCGGGGCTTAGGGAATCAGGCGAGTCGCTGTTCGCGCATCGCGTACCCGTAAATGTCGAGATTCCTTACAACGTTTTACGTTTGCGCAAGTGTTTGTTTACCATCTTGGTGGCATATGGACCTCGTTGAAAACAGCAACGGGTCCATCAAATGCCAATCAAGCAAGCCACCGAACGCAATGACGCATGGCGCGCGTCGCCACTGAAGCGCAGTGGCGTTGCCGTGCTTGCTCTGGCGACCGCGCTAGCGAGCACGCCGGCACAGGCCAATCCGGCCGGAAACCCGGCGAGTTTCTCGCAAACCACCGCTGGCGCGGTTTCGACGACCGTTCCGGATGGCACATGCTCGGCGATTACCAGCACCCGAGGGGGCGCAGGCGCTTCATCGGGTGTCGCCGCTACCAACGGCGGCCGCGGGGGTGCGGGCGCAGTAATCAATGCTCGCTTTAGTGTCCTGCCCGGTCAGGCCGTAACCGGGGCAGTTGCAAGTGGTGGCGCTCTAGGAACGACCTCGCTGACTGCGCCGAACAATGGCACTGGTACAGCGAACGGCGGCAGCGGCGGCACCGCGACGGGAACCTTGCACCGCGGCGGCGGCGGCGGTGGTAGCTCGTCAATTTCTGTGGCCGGTTTGAAGCTGGTAGAAGCCGGCGGCGGCGGCGGCGGCGGTGCCTCACACGGTGCGACCACGTTGGCCAACGGCGGCGGCGGCGGCTTTACCGGTATTGCTCCTGGAACGGTTGCTCCTGGCACT
>JAFLDC010000085.1 GCA_017302775.1 Sphingomonadales bacterium | reverse complement strand
GCGGAATTGAGGCGTGCCGCCACGGCGGTGAGGGCATGATCGTGATCGCCGACGATGATGAACTTGACTGGCCGAAGCAGGTCCTCGCAAGCGTCCAGCGTCGTGCTGCCGAGAAGGGCTATTATGTCTCGAAGATGCAGCGCAAGCTCCACGAGTATCATCTGGACGACGCGCCTGACCTGCGGTCCTGCAATCTCTACATTTCGGCGCTCCCAGGCAATCAAGAGCCAGCGCACCCAAGCAGCGCGATCGACGATCCTGTCCGCCTCGAGCATTTCTACGGTCGCTCGAAGGAAGCGCGAGTTCACTATGTACTTGAGCGCCATCGGGTCAATTACGGCAAGGCGCATGATGACGAATATGAGCTCAAACTGTTCGGAGATCGCCCATGAACGCACCCTATAGACCCGGAGACGGCATTTTGTTCATGAAGGTCGGCGTGCATGCCCGCGAGAGCCTTGAAGACATCATCGAGCGCAAGGATAAGGAGATCCGGGACGCAGGCTATGCCCTGTGGGGCTATGGCGGAAGCACTTGTCATCCGAGCACGATGGTTCAGCCTTTCGGCGAGGTGATCGGAGCGCGAGGCGGTGTCATCGAACTGTGCATGGAAGAAATCAATTCCAAGCACTTCGCTGACCCTGTCAGCGCAGCAGAATATTCGATCGATGGTACCGAGTGGCACAAAATCCCTGAGGCGATCAGCGTTCGTGGCTCGCGCTACGCGCTATGGATCGATGATCTGCGCAAGTCCGAATTCCTGCTGCCGCTTAACCAGACGCAAGTGCCGATCGGCAATAGCATGGGGCGGAATGGCGGGCGGTATATCAAAGGGCGCGTCGACAAGGCATGCCTTGAGATGCTAGATCGCCCCGAAATTCCGAACGATGTGCCGCTTCGCAACATTCCGATCAGCCTCGTTGCGACACTGCGTAAACCCTATGCGGTGTTCCTACGCGGCCAGCGCTGAAAGCGCGGCATCGCTGATCAGGAGCTGTTCTGCGACTTTTGCGAGGTCGCCAAGATAGCTCGCAAGACAGGCATCGACCTCCGCGGCCGGAATGGTCCCCTCACGATGGCAGGCGAAGCAAATCGCGGCAGACCGGTCGGCACCGGGTTCGCAGCAGATATGTGAACGCAGTTGCCCGATGCCAATCCGCGCCCCGATATGTCGCAGCAGCGCCTCAAGAGATGCGACGCGGCCTGCCAACTCATCGGGTGCGAGCGCAGCCAGCGCGGCAATGGCGCGCTTATCACCTGTGGCCAGCAGCGCAGCGCCACGGTGCAAAAGGATAGCGGCGAGCTGGCTTTCGCCAGTGTCGAACTGAAGGTCTGCCTGATTGGCTGCCTCTTCAAGTGCCGCAGCTGCTTCGAGCTCTTCCTCGGTCGGCTCAACCAGTATGAGTGATTCGCACAGGCTGGTGAAGGCGGCCTCGGCGGCCGCAGGGTCCAGGAGGCCGATCTTTCGGAGCTTGCGCCGAATAACGAAGGCGGAGACGCCCAGCATAGCTGGCGGACCGGACGCAGTTGTCAGGCACTGCGTCAGCGGGCCACCGAGCTGCCACGCCGACATCTTGATGAGAACGTCGTTGTCGAGCAACACTCTCTCACGCATCCGGAAGCCCCATGACGCTGCGGAGATAGTCTGACGCGTCGTCGCTTAGAGCATCCCATCCGATCTGTCGCGCCGCGACGTCGTTGACCTCCTGCCAAAGCGGGCCAATATCAGGGTATAGTATGTTCAACGCGGCCATTGCGACGGGCCAGCTTTGCCGCCGGTACGCAAGACAAAGCGCGAGCGTGCCAGGATCGATCCGGTAAACCGGTGCCGCACGGCGCACCGCCTGCGCCAGCGTAGGCGCGTTGAAATCATCGATGCTTGTTTCGATCGTGGGGTCGGAACTACCAGTCAGGACGGTCAACGCATATCCGTCGGCCTCAAGCTCCTGGCCGTCGCGTTCAGCAGCCGTCGCTGGATCTTCAAGGTCGACCAGCGCAGGGGCACCCGCAAGATGGCCGAGCATGATATGCGCAAGCTCGTGGGCGAGGGTGAAGGCAAGCTGGGCGGGAAAGCGTGCTTCATGCCCGAGCAGGATTGCGAAACGCCCGTTCGAGTGGACGACCATCGCATGCATTCGTTTGGCATCGAGGGGAAAGACCCGCAAATGGATAACCGGAATTCCAAGTGCCCAGCAGGTCGAGACCAGCCCGCCGAGGTCCGCAAACGGTCGCCTGGCGAGCAATGCCTCGCGCAGCCGCGCGGCGTTGATCGCGCCCATCGCGGGGCCCTCTGCAACTGATTGGAGTAACGACTTGCCGATCGCCATCCCGAATGAGGTCATGGCGGCCCGGGCAGCTTCGTCTTCGGCGGTCAGATGCTTGAACCGTGCCTCGTCGTTCCAGACAAATTCGACACGCTCGCCGAGCAGAGGCTGCGAACGTAGACCGAGCCGGCGTGCGATCGCAAACCTGAGCTCGGCGCGGCCAGAAGGCGAAGCCGCGAGCGCGCCGTCCCACCAGCTCGGCCACGCTGCCTCGATCGCGGCCTTGCTGATGCCTGCGCGGCGCAGCTCATCTGTCAGCTTTTTGCGTTCCGCGTCCAATCGCCCTGCCGATCCTTAGCTGGTGGATGCCTAGCACCAAGAGAACGAAAAGGGAACCATGAAGTTATACCGGCAGCTGATCATCATGGTAGAGCGCTGGCCTGTCCTTCAGGCGGGCGGCCAGCAGTTCCCAGGCGGTTCCTGATGACGACGACAGATTGTCGAGTTCGACCTTCTCCTTCGGTCCGATCAGGACCGGATCGCAGAGGCGAACCCAATATCCCTCGACAAGATCGGCAGTCATACTGACCTCGTAGGACGCATCATCCCGTTGGGTCGCGACTTGACGGAGGAGTGCGGTGACCTGCGATGCGCCCACTGGCCCACCGCGCTCTCCGACGTTGCGGAAGGCCTGGGGGTCAAAGCGTGCGCCGCCACGGTCGATCCGCAGAGGATTATCACTGCGGCACATGAGGGCATAGTGCGAACGTTTACGGCCTGTCGAGTTGCTCGCCCGGCTGGTGACGACCGATGCCGCCGGCAACCGGCGAGGCGTCCCGGCGGCGTCGTAATAAGCGCGCCAGAGAAGAAGGTCCTTCGCCTCTGCATCGATCTGCTTCGGCTTGGACTTCATCACCGAGAAAATAGCGCTGACGGGCTGCCGCATCATTGCGAATATAGGGGCGAGCCGCGACGGTGCATTGCCAACCCCCCAGAGAAATAGGCCTCCGTTCGCTTGGCGTTCAAGCTCCTTGCGGCAAATGATCGCGTCTAGGGACTGACCGGCCTCGGCCTGCATCCGTGACCAGCAGACCAGTGTGTCGTCGGCATGGACAAGGGTGGGACGGGCGGCCGGTAAGATAGCCCCCGGATGAGAATTCATGCGCCCCTCCGAAAATTGGTCGCCGCTAGAGTGCTCATTTCAACAAGTGAAGGGCGTCGAAGCAGACCGAACCCGCCGCACGTCAGGCTGCCCACGCAGGCCAAGATTTGCCGAGGTAAGGGTAGCGTCATTTGGCTCTCGCCTTTCCCGGTGCTGCAAATTGCAGGTCGTGGACGGCCATGGAAAAGTGCGGCTGCTTTTCGCTAGGAATGTTCGAGCGAATATCGCGAAGCAGTTCGCCGACATTGAGCACGAAGGCGAAAGCTTGCTGTTCGCTGCCCAGGAGATGTTCGTGAAGTTGCTCACGGTTGCGAAAGCCGACGTCGCTGCCGTCGCTGACCACCCAATTCAAGCCGCCAGCAGGAGATTCCCCGTCCACCCAGAAACTATCGTTCGAGAGACGCTGTGCTGTGCTCTTCAGGCGGGCGAGTTGAACACCGGTGTCGCGAAAACACTGAATCATCCTCGCGACGAGAAGATCCCGGTAAGAATAATAGCGGACACGACCGCGTGGATTGTCGGCGGAGCAATAGGCGGGCTGCAGGAATCCGTGGCGCTTCAGATAATCGATCATCGGCATGGACAACCCGCTAATCGAGTGAACCTCGGCCACGCTAAAACCGTTGAGGGCGTCCTTTGCCTTCGGCATATAACTTTTAAATCATAAATCAGATCCAAGTTCAATTTTAAAATGCTGTGTCTGGTGTCGCTGATTTGGCAACCGCCTTGGTGGGGAAACGCCGCGTTTGACCAATGAATGTGACGCCGCTTTCATTTGGCGTTCCCGATTCGATGAACGACCGGGCTGTCGGCGGCGGTGGTCTCAATATGAGGCGGTATCGAACGGCAATCACGCGAACGTGAGCGGGTAAGCCGGGTGGTCTAAGCGCTGTTCCCGCGCACGCACCCTACTTATCCCTTGCTGGCTTTTTGTGGAGGGCACTCGAACTTCGTGCCAAGCTGAATAAGATAAATAGCCAAAGGCGTGATCGGGATGGCTGACGACTGGAAGGAATATCAGGAAGAAGCAGCTGAGTTTTTCCGCTCTCTCGGGTTGTCTGCCGAAACTGATGTGAAGCTAACGGGCGTTCGAACGACGCATGATATAGACGTGGTGGTTAAGTCGAAGCATGTTGGCTTTGAAGTGCTTTGGCTTGTTGAATGCAAGCATTGGAAATCGGCTGTCTCCAAGCTACATGTTTTGGGCCTACGCGAGATTGTGAACGATCTTGGTGCCGATCGAGGCATCCTCTTGTGCGAGGCAGGTTTTCAGGCTGGGGCAATCGAGGCCGCAAACCTAACAAACGTTCAACCCACCTCCCTAGCGTCACTGTCTATCGAAACGCGCCAAGAAATATCAGCCATGCGGCTACGCGAACTCTACGATCGCGTTGAATGTGGCAATGATCGCTATTGGGAACTCGACAAGCCGTATCGGAAGGCAGTTGGACTTCGGCCCGAATTTTCGGAATCGGGCTATTCTGGAGCCCGCGTCGTGGATTTTTGCCGTGAGCTTTTATCGCGAGCGTTCAGGGGGCTATACCCAATAGAAACTGGGCATCTCGGCATATCTGTGCGCCAAGGTCTGCCCTCCACGTATTCCGATGTCGACGCGGTGTTGGAAGTGGTGGAATCCCTGACCGTTGAATTAGAAGGCAAGCTGGACGCCGCTTATGCTGGCCTCCCCGCCAAGAAAAGATAGTCTGCTTGGGGTGCTCCGCCACTCCACCAACCGCAATGAACGACACTGTTGCCGCCGGAGATGAGTGAAAGACTGCTATTGGGGAGCGCAGGGTAGGCCAAGAACGACCGATATGTCAGCGATTCTTGTCTGACGATTGAATGTTCGATCTGCCGATCCTTTCTGCGTTTTCGCCAATCTACGCCGACAAAAACGACCTGTTGCCACCAGCCATTCTGATGTCTTTTTGATCAGCCTCGCGAGCGCTGCCGATGGTCGGCGCGCTCGACGACCCGAGGTATTTCATGAGCGTCATCCCGATCCAGGCCCAAGCCCAGAACCCGGCATCGTCGCGCGGCGCGCGGATGCTGCGCACGGCCTTGGGGCCGGAGATCGCCGCCTGGCTTGAAGAGCCTTCGGTCATCGAGGTCATGCTCAATCCCGACGGGCGGCTTTGGGTCGACCGGCTGGGAGCGGGGATCGCCGATACGGAGAGCGGGTTGTCCGCTGCCGATGGCGAGCGGATCATTCGGCTTGTCGCGCATCATGTCGGGGCCGAGGTTCACGCTCGTTCCCCCCGCGTGTCGGCCGAGCTCCCCGATACTGGAGAGCGGTTCGAGGGTCTACTCCCGCCAGTCGTGGCCGCGCCGAGCTTCGCGATCCGCAAGCCGGCCGTCGCGGTGTTCACGCTCGGCGACTATGTCGCGGCTGGGATCATGACACTGTGGCAGGCCGAGGCGCTGGTCGCAGCGGTCTCGGCAAAGAAGAACATCCTGGTCGCCGGCGGCACTTCGACCGGCAAGACGACGCTTACCAATGCGCTGCTCGCCGAGGTCGCCAAGACCGACGACCGGGTCGTGCTGATTGAGGACACGCGCGAGCTGCAATGCGCCGCGCCCAACCTCGTCTCGCTGCGCACAAAGGACGGGGTGGCGACATTGTCCGACCTGGTCCGCTCGGCCCTGCGACTGCGTCCAGACCGCATCCCGATCGGTGAGGTGCGCGGAGCGGAAGCGCTCGACCTCTTGAAGGCTTGGGGCACCGGCCATCCCGGCGGCGTTGGCACGATCCACGCCGGATCGGCACTTGGCACGCTGCGACGCATGGAACAGCTGATCCAGGAAAGCGTGGTCACCGTGCCGCGCGCGCTGATTGCCGAGACCATCGACGTCATCGCCGTGCTGGTGCGTGACGGCACCGGTCGGCGCCTTGCCGAACTCGCGCAGGTCACCGGGCTTGATGATCGCGGCGACTACCTGATCCTTCCCATCACCCCCCAAACTAAAGGAGTTATCTCGTGATCCAGACCATTTCGCGCGCGCGTGCCCGTCTGTCCGCTGCCCTGCTAGGCGGCTTCGTTGCCCTTTCCGTCGCAACGCCCGCCCACGCGGCGGGATCGTCGATGCCGTGGGAAGCCCCGCTCCAGTCGATCCTCGAATCGATCCAGGGCCCGGTCGCCAAGATCGTCGCGGTGATGATCATCATCGCCACAGGCCTGGCGCTGGCCTTCGGCGACACCTCGGGCGGCGCGCGGCGGATGATCCAGATCGTGTTCGGCCTGTCGATCGCCTTCGCCGCCTCGTCCTTCTTCCTGTCGTTCTTCAGCTTCGGCGGCGGAGCGCTGATCTGATGGACGCCGTGCCGCCTGAAGCTGCGCCGGGCTACGTCGTCCCGGTCCACCGCGCGCTCACCGAGCATATCCTGCTCGGCGGCGCGCCGCGCGGTCTGGCGATCGCCAATGCGACACTGGCCGCAGCGATCGGGCTCGGCCTCCGCCTGTGGATCGCCGGCGTAGTGATCTTCGCGCTCGGACATGCTGTCTCGGTCTGGGCAGCAAAGCGCGATCCGCAGTTCGTCGATGTCGCCCGGCGGCATCTGCGCTTTCCCACCTATTTGAGGGTTTGAGGCCCATGCTCTCGCTTCGCGAATATCGGAACAGGGCCGACCGCCTCGCCGACTTCCTGCCCTGGGCAGCGCTGGTCGCGCCGGGCGTGGTCTTGAACAAGGACGGCAGCCTCCAGCGTTCGGCCCGCTTTCGTGGGCCGGATCTCGACAGCGCCACGCCCGCCGAACTGATCGCCACTACTGCTCGGCTCAATTCTGCACTGCGCCGACTCGGCTCAGGCTGGGCGATCTTCGTCGAAGCGGTCCGCCGTCCGGCGCAGGACTATCCCGAAAGCGAGTTCCCCGATCCGGCCTCGGCGCTGGTCGAGCAGGAACGCGCCGCGCAGTTCGCCGAAGAGGGTGCGCATTTCGAGAGCCGGTATTTCCTGACATTGCTGTGGATGCCGCCCGCCGAAGATGCCGCGCGTGCCGAGAGCTGGCTTTACGAGGGCAAGGCCGAAAAGGGCATCAACCCCAAGGAACTGCTCGATCTTTTCATCGACCGCACCGACCGGCTGCTGCGACTGGTCGAAGGCTTCGTGCCCGAGGTCGCCTGGCTCGATGATGGCGAAACCCTGACCTACCTCCACAGCTGCATTTCGACGCGAGCCCACCGGGTGCGGGTGCCCGAAGTGCCGATGCACCTCGACGCGCTGCTCGCCGATGAGCCACTTACCGGCGGGCTTGAGCCCCGGCTGGGCCGTGCGCATCTGCGCACGCTGACGATCGTGGGCTTTCCGAGCGCGACATTCCCGGGCTTGCTCGACGAAGTCAACCGGCTCGCCTTTGCCTATCGCTGGTCAACCCGCGCGGTGATGCTCGACAAGATCGATGCGACCAAGCTCACCGCCAAGATCCGGCGGCAATGGTTCGCCAAGCGCAAGTCGGTCGCCGCGATCCTCAAGGAGGTGATGACCAACGAGGCCTCGACGCTGCTCGACAGCGATGCCTCGAACAAGGCTGCCGATGCCGACGCGGCACTGCAGGAGATTGGGTCGGACTTCGTCGGACAGGCCTATGTCACCGCGACGGTGACGGTGTGGGACGAAGATCCCGCGCTCGCGACCGAGAAGCTGCGGCTGGTCGAGAAGGTCATCCAGGGCCGCGATTTCTCCGTGATCGCCGAAGGGATGAACGCGGTCGAAGCCTGGCTCGGCTCGCTCCCCGGCCATGTCTACGCCAACGTCCGGCAACCCCCGATCTCAACACTCAATCTTGCCCACATGATCCCCCTCTCAGCCGTGTGGGCCGGGCCGGAATGGGACGAGCATTTCCGCGCACCCCCGCTGCTTTACGCGCGGACGGAAGGCTCGACCCCATTCCGGTTTTCTCTCCACGTCGGCGATGTCGGCCACACGCTGATCGTCGGGCCGACGGGTGCGGGTAAATCGGTGCTGCTGGCGCTCATGGCGCTGCAGTTCCGGCGCTATGAGCGGGCGCAGGCCTTCGCCTTCGACTTCGGCGGGTCGATCCGCGCCGCCGCGCTCGCCTGCGGTGACTGGCAGGATTTGGGTGCCAGCCTTGCCGATGACGGCGCGGGCGCGGTGCTGTTGCAGCCGCTCGCTCGGATCGATGAACCTGCGGAACGCAACTGGGCCGCCGAATGGCTCCAGGCGATCCTTGCTGCCGAAGGCGTCACCATTGACCCGCCGACCAAGGAGCATCTCTGGTCGGCGCTGACCTCGCTGTCGACCGCGCCGGTCGCCGAGCGGACGCTGACGGGTCTCGCCGTGCTGCTCCAATCACAGGCGCTCAAACAGGCGCTGGCACCCTATTGCATAGGCGGGCCGTTTGGGCGGCTGCTCGATGCCGAGGTCGAGCATTTGGGGGAAGCCAGCTTTCAGGCCTTTGAGACAGAGGGGCTGACCGGATCGGCCGCAGCGCCCGCAGTGCTCGCCTACCTGTTCCACCGCATCGAAGGTCGGCTCGACGGCTCGCCGACGATGATCATCATCGACGAAGGCTGGCTGGTGCTCGACAGCCCGGCCTTCGCTGCGCAGTTGCGCGAGTGGCTGAAGACGCTGCGGAAGAAGAACGCCAGCGTGGTCTTC